>JAYSWX010000030.1:0-14391 GCA_043717855.1 Phyllobacterium sp. | reverse complement strand
GTCACCCAGTGCCTGTGTATTGCGCAAGCCCGCGCAATGCCCCAGCATGACCCAAGCGTGAGGCCGCAATACCGCGATATGGTCGGTAATGGTCTTGGCGTTTGAAGGGCCAACGCCGATGTTCACCATGGTGATACCGCCCGACATACCCTTTTTGAGATGATAAGCAGGCATTTGCGGGAGCCTGATTGTGCTATTGGCGGGCATGTGTGCCGCACCAGCCTTCGTCACCTGATTGCCGGGCTCAACAAATGCCTCATAGCCGCCGCCGCCGTCTACCATTAGTTGGCGGGCATAGGCGGTGAATTCATCAATGTAAAACTGATAGTTGGTAAAGAGCACGAAGTTCTGGAAATGATCGGGGCTGGTTGCGGTGTAATGCGTCAAGCGGTGCAGCGAATAGTCAATGCGCTGCGCGGTAAACGGCGCTAACGGCTCCGGCTCGCCAAAGGGATAATCAAGATTGCCATTGACGATCTTATCATCTGTGCCGTTCAAATCCGGCACATCAAACAGATCGCGCAGCGGCTTGTTCAGTGCCGCCGCCTCGGATTGCCCAAGATGCGTGCCTTCAAGGAAAGCGAAGTGCAGCGGGATAGGCGTTTTGGATTCACCAACTGTAATTGGCATACTATGGTTGCGCAGCAGCAGCGCAATCTGCGCTTCGAGATAGGTTTCAAAAAGGTCGGGGCGGGTTATCGTCGTTGAATAAACGCCGGGGCCGGACACGTGTCCATAGGCGAGGCGGCTATCTACCTGCGCATAACTATTGGTCACGAAACGCAGTTCCGGATAATAGGCCCGCGCGCGGCCCCCCGGCGTTTCGCCGTGGCTTACCGCCGTAAAGCAATCACGCAGGAATTGCGTGTTGCGATCATAAATGCGTTTGAGTTCTTGGACTGCCAGTTTTGCATCCGTAAAGGAGCGGGCTTCAATGTCCGGCGGGGTCACGACCAACGTCGTGTCAAATTTTGCTTCTGTTTTCATGGGCCACTAGTAGAGATAAGTTTGCCACTAGAAAAGGCCCTTCCGAAAAAATCATGAAATTGTCATATTTGGTTTTTTGCGCCTGCCCGAAGCGCAGGAAAATTGCATCAAATGCGCCAGCAGAGCGGTTTCTCAGGTCACCCGGCGTTGCGCTGCAATGTGACCATCAGCACTAAACCCACGCCGGAAGCATTGCGGCTCTGATCGCCCCGCGTGGCCGCAAGCGTAATCGCTGGCGCGGCAAACAGTGAAAACATCACTGCAGCAAGGATCAAGCCGTTGGCGCAAGACTGAATTTTTTTCAACATTACTTATCCCATCAATAGTGAATCAGCGCGCTGTGCAGCTATGGCCGTTTTCAAAAATGCATGGCGTTACCAGGCCAATTTCGTAAGAATGAGCCGGGCGGCTGACCACCAGATTGGCAAACACGAACCCGAAATTCATCGCAATCAGACATATTATTGTAAAGCGTCTTGCGATAATTGCTGTTTCGAATTTCATGTCCATATCCCCTTATGATGTTGATATAGAGGAAGGCAGCTGAATGGCCTCTGACAGGCCCGTTCATTTTGAGTTCAGGGTGGTTAGCGGTTGTTAAGCTATGGAAATAGACTAGTCTTGTCGCACAGGAGCACGCCATGACCACCCAAACCGCACCGATTGAACTCTATTACTGGCCAACGCCCAATGGCTGGAAAATTTCTATCATGCTTGAGGAGCTTGGCGTTCCCTATGTGGTGAAACTCATCAACATCGGCAAGGGCGAGCAGTTTGAGCCGGACTTTCTGAAAATCGCGCCAAACAATCGTATGCCTGCCATCACGGATCCGGAAGGGCCAGACGGCCAGCCGATCTCGGTGTTCGAATCAGGCGCAATCTTGCAATATCTCGGGCGAAAGTTTGCCAAATTCTATCCCGTCGATGAGCGCCAGCGCGTGGCGTGCGAGGAGTGGCTGTTTTGGCAGGTCGGCGGCCTTGGTCCCATGGCAGGGCAGGCCCACCACTTCCGCCAATATGCGCCTGAAAAAGTCGAATATGGCATCAACCGCTATACCAATGAGGTCAACCGCCTCTACGGCGTGATGAACCGCCGCTTGGAACATCACGATTATCTGGCCGCTGACTATTCAATCGCCGATATGGCCTGCATCGGCTGGATCATCCCCCACGCCAACCAAGGCCAAAATCTCGATGATTTCCCGCACCTCAAGCGTTGGTACGAGGCCGTGAAGGCGCGTCCGGCGGTTATCAAAGGCATTGATGCCGGCAAAGAGGCCCGCACCAATCTGGCAAACGATAAAGAGGCGCAGAAGGTACTGTTCGGGCAGACGGCAAGGTAACACATCTCACGGAAAAATAGCATCCGGCGCTTGCGGGTTTTCATCGCGAATACGGCTGACTTCGCTATTAGAATCGCAATCACCTTCGCCGCATGGCTGGTCCACAACTGTCCACTTAGCCCCGCTTTTGCGTAACAGTGCGCTTTCAGACTCGTAATGATTTTTGCCGTCGCGCGATTGCGGGTCGCAGTCCAGCCACGCCCAATTGCCGGATATTTTCAAGCGCCGAACCACAAATACACGGTCTTGGTCATCACCCTTGGCCCGCATTGCATCCATAATCGCCTTGCGTTCCGCGCTGCCCTTGGCCGGTGTATAAGCATCAGACTTTGCGAGTGCCACGTCGGAGGAAATCATCAGCGTTACCAACAAGGCACTGAACCCGAGTGTAAAATTCCGCCGGTTGATAGTTTCAATAGCCATTTTGTGCTCCTGTCGTGCACCCCGCGCGATAATATGCCAGCAAGTGAAATTTGCAATGCCGCCAGTTAATGCGCAGGGCGCAAATGCGGTTTATTTTGCCGCTCGAAAAAATAGAAGCGTCACCCCTTGCGCTGCGCCGCCACGCATTGTTAATTGCGCCAAAGTCTTAAAAGAGAGGCTTGTCTAGGGAGGGCTTTCATGAACAATTTGCGCTGTATTTTGGCTGCGTTTGCAGTTTTGTTGTGCTTGAACGCGAATGCCGATGCCGCCAAGCCCGAGGCCGTCTTGCAGGGTTGGTATAATCTGGTTCTCGAACTCATTCGCCACACGCCCACCTACACGCCGCCCGTCGCCAGCCGCACACTTGGCTATCTTGGCGTCACCGCCTTTGAGGCGGCAGCCTCCGGCGATGCCAAGCTGCAGTCCTTGGCTGGCCAGCTAACTGATTTGACCGCGACGCCTGCCCGAAAGACCGGCGCGACTTATGATGATGCCATCATTCTAGATGCCGCACTGGCGGCCTCGGTCCATGATTTCTTTGATAATACCGGCCCTATGGGCCAGCGCGCCATTATTGCTGTTGAGAAAAAATCCGTAGCCGAGGCCAGCGAGGGCGTACCCGCTGATGTGGTCGCCCGCAGTCAGGCTTATGGCAAAGAGGTTGCAGCGCATATCTTTGAATGGTCGCAGGCAGATGGCGGCGCAAAAATTGAAAATATGGGCTTTCCCCTTAAGTATGACCTGAAAAAAGGCTCCGGCTTGTGGGTTCCGACCAGCCTGATCGGCCTGCAACAGTTGCCGCTATTGCCGCAATGGGGCAATAATCGCCCCTTCGCTATGCCGAAAGGCGCTGCATGCGATCTCACCCCGCCTGTCGCCTATAGCGAGGACAAGGGTTCGGAGTTTTACAAACAGGCGCAGGAAGTCTTTGATCTTAAAAAGAACCTCACTGACGAGCAGCGCTTTATAGCGCGCTTTTGGGCTGATGATGCCATGCGCACCACCACGCCGCCCGGCCATTGGGTTTCCATCGCGCTGCAAATCATGGCCCGTGATAATCGTGATGTGGCGGACCAAACAGACCTGCTCGCCCGCCTCAGCGTGGCGCAAGCCGATGCGTTCATCGGCTGCTGGAAGGGCAAATTCACCTATAATACCATCCGCCCCATCAGCTATATCCGCGCGCAAATGGACCCGAAATGGGATCCAATGCTGAACACTCCGCCATTTCCTGAATATCCAAGCGGCCACTCCACCCAGTCCGGCGCGGCTGCGACTGTGATGACTGCCTTCTTCGGTGATAATTTTGCCTTTGAAGACAGCACCTACATCAAAGATGGCGTGAAGGCGCGTAAGTTCGGCAGCTTCACTGCCGCAGCAGATGAAGCCGCGCTTTCGCGCATTTATGGCGGCATTCACTTCCGCGCCGCCGTCGAAAATGGGCAGATTCAAGGCAAGTGCATTGGTAAATATGCCGCAAGCCTCAAGACAAGGAAGTAAGCTATGCGCATCAAGTTTGCCCACCTCTTCGTTGTGATTATCGCTCTGCTTTCCGTCCCTGCTCTTTTCCGGGCAGGCCCGTCAAAGGTACCCGTCTTTGTCGAGGAAATTGCTACGCCTCTTAAGGCATCCGTCTACACAGGCAAATGGCATGATGTTGGTGGCGGCGCGTCAACCTTTGACTGCAATGACGATCGCTACCCGGATTTGCTGCTCGCAGGCGGCGATAATTCCGCCACTTTTTTTAGAAACAAAAGCACCAAGGGTGGCGAGCTAAAATTCGAAGCGCAAGTCAGCGGCTTGGAAATGAACGCGGTCACAGGCGCTTACCCGATCGATATTAACAGCGACAGCATTATTGATATTGTAGTGCTGCGCGTAGGCGAGAATGTGGTTATGCGCGGCAAGGGCGCCTGCAAGTTTGAGCGTGCTAATGAAGCGTGGGGCTTTGATGGCGGCGATGGCTGGTCCACCGCGCTCGCCGCGACATGGGAGCACGGAGCAAAATGGCCGTCTATCGCGATCGGTAACTATGTCGACCGCAAGGCCGATCTTTCTCCGTGGGGCTCGTGCAGCGATAACTGGCTTCATAGGCCGGATGTAACAGGCGCAAAGTTCGCCGCGCCACTGGCGCTAAAGCCCAGCTTCTGCCCGCTGTCCATGCTATTCACTGATTGGAATAACTCCGGCACGCCTTCCTTGCGCGTGTCCAATGACCGCGAGTTTTATGAAGGCGGTAGCGAACAAATGTGGCACGTCGATCCCGATCAAGCCCCCGCGCTTTATACCGAAAAGGAAGGTTGGAAGCGACTTGAAATCTGGGGCATGGGCATTGCCAGCTATGATCTGGATTTTGACGGGATGCCCGAATATTTCCTCACCTCCATGGCCGATCACAAGCTGCAAACTATCGCGGCTCCGGCGGTGGATGGCAAGCAGGCCGCCACGTTCAAAGACATCGCCTTTCTCAACGGCGTCACTGTTCATCGCCCCACTTCCGGCGACGACTTGCGCTCAAGCACAGGCTGGCACGCCCAGTTTGAAGACGTCAACAATGACGGCTTACAAGACCTGTTCGTCGCCAAGGGCAATGTAAATGAAATGCCGGACTTTGCGCAAAAAGACCCGAACAATCTCCTTATACAACAGGAAAATGGGAGTTTTGTGGATCAAGGCGTATCCGCAGGCGTCGCCTCCACAGCCCCGTCACGCGGCGCGCAGCTGGTTGATTTCAATCTTGATGGCTTGATTGACCTTGTGGTGGTAAACCACAATGCGCCAGCCCAAATCTGGCGCAACACCAGCCGGAATGCAGGCCACTTCATTGCGGTGAAACTAAGCCAAGAGGGCACAAACCGCGATGGCATAGGCGCATGGCTGGAAGTCAAGCGCGAGGGTAAGATCGCCCGCCGCGAAATCACCATCGGCGGCGGCCACGCCAGCGGCAGCGTCGGCCTGCACCACATTGGCCTTGGCGATGCAACAGAGGCGGAAGTGCGCGTCGTCTGGCCGGACGGCAAGACGGACGAATGGCAAAAGGTGAAGGCCGATGCGTTTTATGTGATGGAGCCGGGTAAGGCTGCGGTGGCTTGGGCGAAGTGATGGCGCGGTCTATCTCGCCCTCGGTGGGCGAGAAAGCAAAAACTTAAGTTTAGCCCTTGCTAAGCTTTAGTTTTTGCAAGAGCGGGGGTATCGTCTGCTCAATAAATGATGTTTTTGACCTCGCTCACGCTTCATACCGCTTGCCGTACTTAGTGGATTTTGCCCATTTCCGTATATACAAAAACACCTTGCAGCCTTCGTAATTATCGTATATACAACAACCATGTTGATTTTTTGGGATGAGCCAAAGCGATTAGCCAATATTGCCAAGCACGGTTTTTACTTTGCTCATCTCGACGAATCATTTTTTCTGTCCAGCGTCGTCGTACCAGTGCGCCATAATCGCTTCATGGCAATTGGTCGGATGGATGATGGAACCATAGCGGTAGTGTTCTCGCATTTAGGAAATGAAGGTCTTTCCGTAATTTCCATGCGCAGAGCCGACCGCGCTGAGAGGAGTTTGCTCATATGACCAGCAAGACGACAGAGTTCAAAGCCGGACAGGGCTTTACGAAGGAAGATTGGGATGCAGTCGAGAGCCCCGCGTTGACGAAGGCGCAGCTTGCCCAAGCAAAACCATTTGCCAATGTGTTTCCTGAGCTTGCAGAAAAGATGCGCAAAAATCTAGGCGGTCGCCCGCCACTAGCGCAGCCAAAGCGCGCCATCAGCATCCGGTTGGATCAGGATGTAATCGACAAGTTTAAAGCATTCGGCCAAGGCTGGCAAAGTCGCATGAACGAAGTGTTGAAACGGTCTGTGGGGTAGCACCTCACTCCCAGCCCTTATCCACCACATTGCCCTCCACCAACACGCTGTCATAGCGCTTACCACCGCCGCCGGAGACGAAGGTGTATGTCACCTTACCATCCGCGCTCGTGGCCTTTTCCACTGGGTAGCAAACATAATGGTCGGATGGCGGCCAGACGGAGCAATAGCCGTCGCCGCGCACCAGCCATTCGCCGATGGTTTTCGCGCCCTTGTCATCAACATAAATAGTCTCGCCATTCTTTTTGAAATATTGCCGCGCGGATGTCGTGCTCAGCGGCAGGTAGTAGGCCGTCACATCATTAAGCGTGACCTCTATCGTCTCGCCCTTTAGCGGTTCGCCCGCCAAGGTCGCGCCCGTCAACAAAACAAGGGCCGCAAGAACACGCATGGTTGCCTCCCATAAAAAATCCCGACGGGCAGTGTGCCGCGTCGGGATCGATTTTTTCAAATCAGATTGTCGTGAACGGGCTTACTGACCCTGCCACACCTCGCCGATGCAAAGCAGCCCGCCAAGCACGCAGCCTTTCAGGTTCAAGTTATTGCCGCTAAGGCGGCCCTTGCCTGTGTAGGTCTTTTCTTTCTCAAGGTCGGTTAGCGTGCCCTTATAATTGCCGCCGCCAGCGGCAGACATGGAGCCCGCGCTTTTGCCGGCGAACTTACCTGTCTGCACAATCGCGCAGAACGCCGCGCCGCAAGGCGTGAACTTGACGATGACGCCGGTTGAAGGGCGCTTCCAATTTCTCTCAATCGGATCTTTAGCAAATGCCGGTGCAGCAAAAACAGCAGTCAGGGCAACAGCGGCGATGAGTTTGCGAATCATAAGCGTTCCTCCAAAAAATCAGGCGCGCCAGCCTCCCGCCGGTTTGTCGCCTCTTACGCTAACGTCAAGACTAGTCCAAAAATTTGAGGCTGGGAAGCCGTCACGTAGCGTCAAATGAGAGATAATTGAAAGGCGGTCCCACCCTGCACGTTTGGCGTACCGTTTCCGTGTCCACTCCGTGCGGTCCGCACATCATTGTCGGGCGCTATTCGTGCGCATTTGCAGCCAATTTATTATAAATTTGAACCTTGTTTGAATTGGTCTTCGCTCACCATGGTTTAGGAAGCGTTTCTTTTCAATTTTCGTTTTGAATCAAAAATTTGGCTAAGTGATTGGAATCATGAACTATCCTTGGTTGACCAAATGTAAAGTTTACTTCCCGTTTGTTTATTGTTTGCCCCCTGTTAATCACAAGATTTAACGCCGGATTCAAGCGATTGCGGCATTCTAAAAACATCAGAAGAGCACCGGATGGTCCGGAAAAATCAACGCTCTCAAGGGTTTACGGGGAATTAACCAATGGCACGATTCGAAATGAACAACGTAGACACCGGCTCAATGGGCGCCAACGCACAAGCCGACATCCTCTTAAACATGGGCTTGATGTACGCCACTGGCCGCGATTGCGAAACCGATCTGGTCGCCGCCCATAAATGGTTCAATATTGCAGCCATCAAAGGCTGTGACCGCGCCGCCGCCCTGCGCGCCGAGCTAGCCAACACCATGTCAAAAATTGAAATCGCTACAGCGCTACGCTGCGCACGCGAATGGATGACGACGCACTAACTATATGAAATTAAACAATAATATCTAAGTTTATCAGACGTAATAGATCAAATTCGCCCGCTGGGGAGCGGCGTCATTGAGGGCAAAAATGCCGCGACCGGGGAAAACATCCGGCGCGGTATTAACTTTTCTAGGCCGACACCATTTTCAAAACCATCGCCGCGTGGCTACCCGCCATTTCGTCCAATGTCTGCTTCCCGCCGGGACGGAACCAGATCGAAACTTCCGTCAGAAGCGCCAATATCGCGCCCGTTGTCAGCCCGATTTCCTCAATCTTGAAATCGCCATTGCCAACCCCTGCGCTCAAAATATCACGTAGCTTTTTTTCATAATTTCCACGAATTTTCAATAAGATAGCCGCATTGCTACGATCTAGGCTACGCATTTCCTGCGCCGCCAGCATCGCGCTCAACCTATGATTCGCGTGAAATTGGATATGAAATTGCGAGAATTGAACAAGTGCCTCAGGCATAAGTTCTGGGCGTTTCAACTCACCCAATTTGCTCAATAATCTGTCGAAATGCTGCCCTAGCAAAAATACAAGCAGCGCTTGCTTATCGTTAAAATGATAATAGAGCGCACCAACCTGCAATCCAACAGCAGCGCTCAATTTGCGCATCGTCAACGCCTCAAACCCGCCTTGCGCAATTAGCAAAAGTGCTGCATCGACGATTGCCGCCTTAGTTTTTGTACCATCAGAACCAGCAATTCGCGCCATAATTGATCTCGCATTTAACGAATCTGCTATTAATAAAACAATTGTTCAAATAGTCAAATGGCTGTGAGAGTCTCGCGTAACGCATTGGTAAATAGAGTCATTTCTGCATCAGGACCACAACTTACGCGAATGCAGCGGTCGAGCAATGGTGCAAATGGTTTGCGCACAAAGATGTGCCTTTGGATGAGACCGTCCATAACTTGTTTAGCATAAGCTCCATCCCGCCCGCAATCAACAGCGACAAAATTTGTGGCAGATGGAATAGATGCAAGGCCACAATCCCGCGCGATCTGGTGGATTACATCGCATGAATGTCGAATATTATTGATCGTTTGTTCAAGGTATTTTTGGTCCTCCAATGCAGAAAGTGCCGCCGCCTGCGCCACCCGGCTCATTTCGAAATGATTACGCACCCTGTCAAACGCTGACACCGCGTCCGGCGATCCCAAAACAACGCCAATCCGCAAGCCAGCCAAGCCATAAGCCTTTGAAAAGGTTCGAAATCTCAAAACATTAGGAGTGTTAACATCAATAGTCGGCAGCATGTCGGGCAATGCCACATCACCATAAGCCTCGTCTAAAATCAACATGGTCTGCGGCGGCAATGCAGATGCAAAATCAGCAATCTTGGCACCGCTATGCCACGTCCCCATCGGATTATCCGGATTGGCAACGTAAACCAGTTTCGGCTTTTCACGAATTGCAGCCTCCAGCATGGCCTCCAAATCTTGATGGTCATTTTTGTAGGGAATAGCAATCAGACTTGCTCCAAACCCGGATGCTTGGTAGCCAAATGTCGGATAAACACCAAGTGACGTCACAACTTTATCGCCAGGGGCGACGTAAAGTCTCACTGTGTGTCCAAGCAGCCCGTCAATCCCGCCGCCAATGCTGACGTTTTCGAATCTCACACCAAAATTGCGGGCAACCGCTTGTTTTAATTCAAAATTATCAGGATCCGGATATTTCCAAACGTCACGTGCCGCTGTTCTTATCGCCGTTATAACGCGGGGCGAGGGTCCAAACCCGTTTTCATTCGCGCCTAGCCGTGCCAGAAAGCACTGCTCATTTTGCCGTTCTATCGCTTCCGGCCCAACAAAAGGCACAGATGATGGCAGGTTTTGGGCATGTGGTGAAAGGGCGGGGCGCATGAACCGTGTATCCAAGTTTTTTGTTAACCTGTAGCAATTTCGTGTCATTGCAAAGTGTCTTGAGCCGATTTTATGGGCATAAGGGTTGGACTTTATTATATCGAATGCTAACGCGCACACTTAACAGCGGTCCGGAATTTCGCGACCTTGCGGAGATACCACATGATATTGTCTTGCGGCGAAGCCCTTATTGATATGCTCCCACGCGAAACTTCGGCAGGAGAGGCTTGCTACATTGCCGTCGCGGGCGGCGCTGTGTATAATACTGCCATCGCGCTCGGGCGCCTTGGCGTCCCCTCTGGCTTTTTCTCTGGAATTTCCACCGATTTTTTCGGCGATATTCTAGTAAAATATCTCGGCGAAAGCGGAGTTGACACTAGATATGTCGTGCGCTCGGATCATCCTGAAACCCTTGCGTTCGTGAAATTAGTCAACGGCGCCGCGCAATATGCGTTTTATGATGAAGGCACATCTGGCCGCTTACTCAGCCAATCTGACATACCTGTTCTTAATACATCGGTTTCCGCGCTGCAATTTGGCGCCATCAGCCTCATCCCGGAGCCATGTGGCGGCACATATGAGGAAATGATGCGCCGGGAGCATAAGTCCCGGGTCATTTCATTTGATCCAAACATTCGCACGTCCTTTATAAAGGACATCCCCGCCCACCGTGCCCGCATGGAGCGAATGTTGGCGATGTCGGATATTGTGAAGCTATCTGATGAGGACTTAGAGTTTTTTGATGCGGGCGGCGACTTTGATGGATTCGCCGCAAAATTGCTTGCCGGAAACGCCAAACTTGTCGTCATGACCAAGGGGCCGGATGGCGCGATTGCAATAGGCAAGGCGGGCAAAGTTAATGTGCCCGGCATCAAAGTAACGGTGGTTGATACGGTCGGCGCGGGCGATACGGTCAATGCCGGCATTCTCGCATGGCTCTACAAGGCCGAAAAGCTGAGCAAGGATGCACTCGACGCATTGAGTCTCGATGATACCACGGCAGCGCTGTCTCTGGCCGTTCGCGCCGCGTCGGTCACCGTCTCCCGCGCTGGTGCCAATCCTCCGTGGGAAAACGAGCTGGCGGGCTAATCGCAAGCAATCGCTGTGAATCTGTCTCAATATGATGAGTGCAAAATTATAATACGCTAGAATTGCATTTAACTCTTGAGGGACGAACGTTTTACGTCTATCCGAACCCCGTGCGGAGACGTGGCCGAGAGGCTGAAGGCACTCGTTTGCTAAATGAGCATACTCCAAAAGAGTATCGCGGGTTCGAATCCCGCCGTCTCCGCCAGTTCCTGCTCCGTTTATGGCGACAGAAACATCTAAAGTTCGCCCAGCTTGTTAGGTTTGTAAGTCTTGTTCCGCGCGCAAATGCTGCACACGCGTATCAGAGTGAGCTTGGACGTCATGAAACAAACAATCCGGCTGCGATCAATTGAACCCCGCCTAAATATGCGTCAATGGCTGTCAGCCAGCATCGCCCCCCAAAGGTGGTTGAGCGCGTGAACCAATGACGGAATCAATTACGGCGGCTAATTTGTCTTGTCAGTCATCGTGGCAGCATCGAATCGCCAAATTATTGTCCTAATTAGGATACTTCGCCATATTCCAGCCGCATTCCTTAGTCGGCGTTAACATTTATTACCAAGGCGTAAAGAAAATCGTTGCGTTTTTGCAACAGCACTCAGTGAACAGGCGTTAACAGTGCCACATTCCAGATTTGGACGTTGCATATGCGTTCAGCATTCGTATTGTCCGAGCAGAGGGACGAAGCGAGAGCAGAAATCTTTCATTTAACGGGGACGGGGCAAAGCTGGTTAACAGTATGGTCCAGCCCGCCATCAAACTGGAGATACCAAATGAACATTAAGAGCCTTCTTATCGGTTCAGCTGCAGCCCTCGTTGCTGTTTCAGGCGCTCGCGCTGCTGATGCCGTTGTTGCAGAGCCAGAAGCTGTAGAATACGTTCGCGTTTGCGATGCATACGGCGCGGGCTTCTTCTACATTCCAGGCACAGAAACATGCTTAAAAATCCATGGTTATGTACGTTACGACATGGGCTGGGGCAAGAATTACGGTTTCCTTGGCGATTCTTGGGCTAAAAAAGCGCGTTTGTCGCTTCGCGTTTCCACAGCTTCCGAAACAGAACTTGGCACATTGCGCACATATGCTGAAACACGCTTTAACTTCGCTACCGACGGTATCGGTGATGAAGGTTCAAACTCTTACTCTTTGAACTTCGCTTACATCGAACTCGGCGGTCTGCGTATCGGTAAAGATGAATCCGCATACACAACATTCGCTGGTTACGCAGGTAGCGTTATCAATGATGGTTTTGTAGGTTACGGTCCGTTCGATACAACACTCATCAGCTACACATTCACAGGCGGCAACGGCTTCTCAGCTATCGTGTCCCTTGAAGATGATAACTCCCAGACAGCTAACTACGTTCCAGACGTAGTTGTTGGTGCTAAGTATGCTGCTGGTGATTTCACTGTAACCGGCGTTGTTGGTTATGATGAGTCCAAGAAGGCTGCTGCCGGCAAGCTTCGTTTGGATGGCAAGGTTGGTAATGTTTCCCTGTTCGTAATGGGCGGATACGGCGACAACACACCAACATCTTCACGTTTCAAGACATGGGGCGGCAAGTGGGCTTTGTGGGGCGGCGCATCCGTTGCTCTTAACGAAAAGGCCACTTTCAATACAGAAATCGATTATGATGCAGCCAAGAACTTTGGTGTAGCAGCTAACATCGACTACGCTGTTGTACCGGGCTTCAATGTAACAACAGAAGTTGATTACACCAAGTCAGCTGGCTTTAAGGGCCAGTTCGGCGGTATCATTCGCTTCCAGCGTTCGTTCTAATTTAATCCCAACTTCGGTTGGCTTGAAGCAAAACCCGGCAGCAATGCCGGGTTTTGTATTTTAGTGCTGTGCTTGCGCCCGTACAGTCTTTCCCTACCCTGACTTATCCACAACGAAACTTGCTAATCTTATCGAAACTGGATTGTATGTGTCATGATGCTCATATTTGCGCCGCGCAAAGTGTTGAGTATATTTTGTGAGGAAGAGCATGTGCAATTGGAAAAAATGGTTCTGGCCCGGGGTAGTCGCTGTCGCTTTGCTAACCGCACTCACCGGTTGGTTTCGATCCGGCCCGGTCGAAAATGATTTGACAGCGCGCGCGACGGAGCAGCTGAAAGCCAGCCAGGGCTGGTCTGGAATTTCCTTCAATGGCCGCGATGCAACACTAACTGGCGTTGCGGAAAATGATGCGCAAAAAGTGTCGGCTGCCAAGTTTGCCCTTGGTACCTACGGCGTGCGTGTTCTGGTAGATCAGACGAAATTGCCTGCAAAAGCTGATCCCTATGTTTTGAGCGCGATTAAGGATGACAAGGGCGTAACGCTGAGTGGCAACTACGATACCACGGAAACCCGCGCAGCGCTTTTGGACGCCGCAGCCAAGGCAATGCCGGGCATCGCGATCACCGATAAACTTGGCTTGGCATCCGGTAAACCTGATGGTTTTGACGTGCTAGCAGGCTTCGGTGTCAGCCAACTGGCTGATTTGACAAGCGGTGAGATAAATTTATCAAATTTGAATTACTCAATCAAAGGCACGCCTGTTGATCTGGACACCTACGGCCGCGTTCTAACAGCCGCATCCGGTGTCTTGCCAGGCAAAGGCGTGCTGAAAGCAGCTGAAGTCACACTTCCCGCGCTTGGTAAACCCTATGAGCTCTCCGCCAGCTATGACGGCGCGAGTGTAAACTTGACTGGATATGCGCCGTCGAAGGAAGTAAGCGCCGCTATTGAGGCAAAAGCTAAGACACTTTTCCCGGAGAAGACAGTTACCAATAGCTTGGTTCTTGCGGCAGGTGCCGCACCAAATTTTGCTGATCTAGCCACTTTCGGCCTAACGCAACTCGCTCTGCTTGAAAATGGCACGTTTTCATTCAATGACCTGAATTATAACGTCAAGGGTACACCCGCAAGTGCCGCGAGCTATGATGTCGCAGTGAAGACAACGGTCGAAACTCTGCCAGCGGGCGTGACGCTGGGAAGCGTCGATTTGGTAAAACCATCAGCACCCGTAATAGAGCCAGCGCCTGCGCCAGAACCTGCCAAACCATATGTTTGGTCAGCGGCAAACACCGCAAACGTACTGACCATAACGGGAAGCGTCCCCAATCCAGAAGTTGCCGCGAAAAATATAGAGTTGGCAACGCAACGCTTCGTCAAAACTGAAATCACAGATGGCCAGTCATTGCTGGATCGCGCGCCGGAAGGA
>JAYSWX010000029.1:0-35350 GCA_043717855.1 Phyllobacterium sp. | reverse complement strand
TCGCCATAGGCAAATTCCATTTGAACTCTTGTGATGCTGATTCCATCACCGCGAAACCTTGTGCATAGGCGCAGATTTTACCGGCAAACAGTGCAAGCTCAAGCTGGCGCAAAAGGGCATCGCCCGCCTTGCCCTTAAACTTGGTTTTGAGCGAGCCATAAGCCAACTCAGCCGCCAAACGCTCATCCTTAAATGAGGACATGCTGCGGGCCGCTACTGCGGCTTCAATCGCGGTGGCGGGTACGCCCATCATCTGCGCTTCAATAACCGACCATTTGCCAGTGCCCTTTTGGCCCGCGCGGTCCACAATCATATCCACCATGGCCTTCTTGGTCTTAGGATCATGCGCCTTCAAAACAGCGGCTGAAATCTCGATCAAATAGGAGTTCAACAGTCCAGTGTTCCACTTTTCAAACACCGCGCCAATTTCACTAGCGCTCATGCCAAGACCATCACGCAAGATGCCATAAATTTCACCGATCATTTCCATATCGGCGTATTCAATGCCGTTGTGGATGGTCTTGACGAAATGGCCCGCGCCATCGGTGCCGAGCCATGCCGCGCAGGATTCGCCTTTGTATTTCGCCGAAATAGCATGAAGCACTGTTTCCACGCGCTTCCATGAGGCATTCGTGCCGCCAACCATAATCGACGGGCCGTGACGCGCCCCCTCTTCGCCGCCGGAAACGCCCATGCCAATAAATGTGAGCCCCGAGCCATTCAACTCTCCAAAGCGGCGCACAGTGTCGCGGAAGTTAGCGTTACCGGCATCAATGATAATGTCATTTTTCGAGAGCAGCTTGCGCAAAACAGCAATTTGCTCATCCACAGCTTCGCCTGCTTTTACCATAATAATCACAGGGCGCGGCGGGCGAATGGCGGCAACGAATTCGGCCTCAGTAAGACAAGGAATAATGTTCTTTTGTAATGCACCCGAGCCTGCATGAAACGCCGTGGTCTTATCTCCGGTGCGATTCCACACCGCAATCGGAAAACCTTTTTCTGCGATGTTCAGCGCAAGGTTTGACCCCATCACTCCAAGGCCAATCAAACCAATTTCTGCTTGCGCAACTACACCTCTCATTTGTCTCTCCCAAAAGCGCCGAACCCTGTGGCCGCTCGATGAAAGATAGTGCGCAAAATTGGAGACGTAAACCGCAATCGTGCAATTAATTCTGGATGAATAACAGCTTATTCGTCGTAGCCGACAATACCCTTGATCTCGAGGAAATCATGGATGCCAAAGTCCGCATATTCGCGGCCGTTGCCGGACTGCTTGTAGCCGCCGAATGGCGCGAAAACATCCCACGACGGATGATTGATTTCGATACGCCCTGCCCTGATCTGTCGCGCAACCTTTCGGGCACGTTCCAGGTTGCTAGATTGAACATAGCCAGCCAAACCATAAACCGTATCATTGGCAATTTCAATTGCGTCAGCCTCGTCTTTGTAAGGCATAATCGCCAGCACCGGGCCGAATACTTCCTCGCGTGCGATGGTCATATCCGATGTCACGCCGCCAAAAATTGTCGGGCGCACATAATAGCCACGATTAAGCCCAGCTGGACGGCCCACGCCGCCAGCGACGACGCTCGCGCCGTCATCAATCCCAGCCTGAATCAAGCCTTGTATTTTATTGAACTGCGCTTCGGAAACCACGGGGCCAAGATCGGTAGCTGCATCGCGCGGATCACCAGTCACAATTGTGGCAGCGGCCTTCGCGGCTATAACCAATGCCTCGCCATGACGCTCTAGCGGAACCAGCATTCGTGTCGGCGCATTGCAGCTCTGGCCGCTATTGCCCATGATGCTTCTGACGCCTTTAGTCACAGCCTTTGCTAGGTCTGCATCGTCCAAAATAATGTTTGGTGATTTACCACCAAGCTCTTGCGACACGCGCTTGACAGTGTCCGCAGCAGACTTAGCCACGATAATGCCTGCCCGCGTCGAGCCGGTGAACGACACCATGTCCACCTCAGGATGGGAAGCAAGCACTTGGCCTACCGAGGGACCATCGCCATTGACCAGATTGAACACACCGGCGGGAACGCCTGCCTCGTGCATAATGTCAGCAAAAATCATGGCGTTGGTAGGCGCGAGCTCTGATGGTTTCAGCACCATGGTGCACCCAGCGGCAATCGCAGGCGCGACCTTGGTAACGATTTGGTTCATCGGCCAGTTCCAAGGCGTAATCAATACAGCAACTCCGATGCCCTCGTGCACCACGCGCGTCGCGCCCCTCATGGACTCAAACTCAAACGCCTCAAGCGCTGCAATCGTCGAAACAATATGCTCCGTACCACAGGCCGCTTGGCTGTCTTTCGCCATTTCCAGCGGCGCGCCCATTTCATCTGAAATCGCTGCCGCCATCTCGTCCAATCGGCTGTTGTAAACTTCCAAAATACGTTTCAGCAGCGCAAGTCGCTCAGCTTTGGTCGTCTGCGAAAAGCTGGCAAAAGCCTTGCGGGCTGCGAGCACCGCACGGTTCGCGTCCTCCGCGCTGCCTGCCGAAATTGTCGCGCAGACCTCTTCCGTTGCCGGATTAATAACGTCAATCGTAGCCGGAATGACAGGTGCGACCCATTTTCCATCGATATAAAACTTCAACATGTCCATGATCGCGTTCCTTGCTCAAAATTCGCATTGAAGCCAATATGGCACGTCAAATAGATAAATGAATGCAAAAAAAGCGCCCCGATTGTTAAATTGAACGCGCCGCGCTAGGCTTTTGCCAAGCGGGAGCGATAAATGACTGATTTTACGAAAACTAAGAAACTGTTCCATCTACCGGAAAATATTACCTATTTGGACGGCAATTCACTTGGCCCTCTGCCGAAAGCAGCGCAGGCAAAAATGACGCGGGCCATGCAAGCCGAATGGGGCGATATGCTCATCGGCGCTTGGAACAAGGCAGGCTGGATTGACCTGCCACGCAAGCTGGGTGACCGGATTGGCAGACTGGTCGGCGCTCAAAATGGTACGATTGTTGTTGGCGATACGCTGTCGCTCAAAGTCTATCAGTCGCTATCAGCCGCATTGGAAATGCGCCCGGATCGCAAGGTTATTCTGTCCGACAATGGCAATTTTCCAAGCGACCTTTACATGGCGCAGGGCCTTATCAAGAGCCTTGGGCGAGGCCATAGTCTGAAAACGCCAGCCCCAGAGGATGTAATCAATCACGTTGATGAAACGGTCGCGGTCCTTATGATTACCGAAGTGGATTACCGCACCGGCCGCAAGCACGATATGAAGAGTCTCATAACAAAAGCCCATGCGGCAGGTGCGCTAGTGATCTGGGATTTGGCACATTCGGCGGGCGCGTTTGACGTGGAGCTTACCCAAAGCAACGTCGATTTTGCGGCAGGCTGCACCTACAAATATCTCAACGGCGGCCCCGGTGCACCCGCTTTTATATACGTCCGGCCAGATCACATTGACAGCGCCCGCCCCGCGCTATCCGGCTGGCTGGGCCACGCAGCACCGTTTGCTTTTGACCATAATTATCGTCCTGCACAAGGCATCGACAGGATGCGCATCGGCACACCCGCGATCTTACAAATGGCCGCACTTGAAGCCTCGTTGGATATTTGGGACGAAGTGGATATGGCGGCTCTGCGCGCGCAATCCATTGCCCTTACCGAACAATTTATCCAAGGCGTGGAAGCTACCTGCCCAGAGCTCAAGCTTGCCAGCCCGCGCGATGCTCAACAGCGCGGCAGCCAGGTTTCGTTCCATTTCGAGCATGGCTATGCTGCCATTCAGGCGTTAATTGACCATGGCGTGATCGGCGATTTCCGTGCCCCAGACATCATGCGTTTTGGCTTTGCACCGCTATATAATGATGAGGGTGACGTTGTCCGTGCCATCATTATTATCACCAAAGTGATGAGCAAACGCCTCTGGGCGCTGCCGCAATATCAGGTGAAAAGCGCCGTCACGTGAGCCCTTCCCTTCGCACTAAACTCTTGGCACTATCAGGCAAAATACATAGGATTCTTAGATGATCACGCCGACATATTTCGCGCCTCATGGGGGCCATCCTCCGCAATCAGAATTGCTCACGGGTCGTGCGGTCTTCACGCAAGCCTATGCGGTAATTCCCAAAGGCGTGATGCGCGATATTGTCACCAGCTACCTGCCGCATTGGGACAAAACCCGTGCATGGATTATCGCTCGTCCCTTGTCTGGATTTGCCGAAACATTTTCGCAGTACATCATGGAAGTTTCGCCCCAAGGCGGAAGCGACAAGCCCGAACCGGATACGGAGGCCGAGGGCGTGCTGTTCGTCGTGGAAGGCGAATTGACACTCACCTTGGATGGCGCAACTCACAACATGAGCCCCGGCGGCTACGCCTATTTACCGCCTGCCTGCAATTGGTCGGTCCGCAATACTTCATCTGTTGCAGTGCGTTTCCATTGGATACGCAAACAATATGAAGCAGTAGAAGGCATTGCGGCTCCCGATGCCTTCGTTACCAATGAGCAAGAGGTCGCGCCCAACGCCATGCCCGGCACGGATGGCAAATGGGCCACTACCCGCTTTGTCGATCCGGTCGATATGCGTCATGATATGCACGTCAGCATCGTCAATTTCGAACCCGGCGCGGTCATTCCTTTTGCTGAAACCCATGTAATGGAACACGGTCTTTATGTGCTAGAAGGCAAGGCGGTTTACCGGCTCAACCAAGACTGGGTCGAGGTGGAAGCTGGCGACTTTATGTGGCTGCGCGCCTTCTGCCCACAGGCCTGCTATGCAGGCGGACCGGGAAAATTCCGCTATTTGCTTTACAAGGATGTGAACCGCCACGCGAAACTCGGCACGTTCAACGCCCGCTGAAACCCTTCGCCAATAAATGCAAAATTGCGGGATCACTCCCGCCATTTCTATTTTCAGTTCTTTTCAAATTTCATGCAGCGGCCATTGTTGTCCTTGAATGTGCCTTGCGGACATTCAACAACATCGTTGTTGCGCTGTCTTGGAACGCGCGTCACGCTACCATCATCTTGCGGAACCAGTTTTTGGAGCAATCCAGGAATCAATTCAACGCCCGGAACCCGGATGGGGTCTTGCGGATTCTCAATGAGAACATCCCCGGCCCCGTTATCTTGGCGAATAGGAACGCAACGCTTGCGCCGCTTATCCAGCGCCGTTCCATCAGGGCAGCCTTGAGGTATGCGCCGCACGATTGGCTCACATACACCATTGGCATTCAGGCGCTCACGTTCTCCACATTCCGGCACATCACGCGGCGGCACACAGCGCCCGCGTTTATCCAAGAAGGTTCCGTCCGGACAGTCAGGTGTATTGGACACACACCGGCCATTACTATCCAGCGATGTGCCGCGCGGACAATCCCTTTGTTGCGACTCACATTTATTAAGGCGCTCATTGTAAACCGTATTCTTCGGGCAATTTTTCACAACAGGTGGAATACGCTCGCAATCGCCCGTTTCAATGTTCCTGCGCTGGCCTTGCTGGCAGTCTTTTTGCGGCGGCACGCAACGGCCATTGTCGTCGCGGGTTAGCCCCTGTTTGCAAACGGGAACACATTGCCCGCGTACGATCTCCTCGCCGCGTTGACATACTTGGCGCGGCGGCACGCAACGACCATTTTCATCACGGTCTAGTCCCTGCTCGCAAACGGGTACACATTGCCCGCGCACAAGCTCTTCGCCTGGCAAGCAATCGACTGGCGGGTTGCAACGCCCGTTCTGGTCGCGCTCATACCCAAGTTCACAAAGCGGTATGCATTGTCCGCGCACTTGCTCTGTGCCTTGCGGGCATTCCGGCTGGCCGCAAAGACCACGGATATTGGCGTAGCTGCCTTCCTCGCAATCCTTAGGCGGCTTGCAGTAGCCATAAGGGTCGCGCTCGGCACCTTTATCACACACTGGCAGGCATCGCCCTTGGATGTTTTCATATGTCTCGGGGCATGTTGGCGGCGGTGGCACACAGCGCGTCGGCTTTTGCATATCGCGATAGGTACCATCGGGGCAATGCGGCAAGCAAACCCACGTATATCCCGTCGGCCATGAACCCGGAGGTACACATTTTCCACTCTCAGCATCGCGATTATAGCCTGTCGGGCATTCACGTTCATAGTAGCTGCGGCATAGTCCGGTCTCGCTCAAGAATGTCCCCTGCGGGCAGTCAGCCTCACATTGGCCCGTTTCGAGCGAATAGCTCATGCCATATGGGCAGGTTTGAACATCACTCTGCTGATCTCTATCGGGCAAGCAATAGTTCGGATCGCGCAAATCACGATGGAAACCCTGCGGGCATTGCGGGAGCGGAATTTGGTCATAGCCTTCCGGACAACCATGCTGACAGGGTGGGATGCACAGACCCGGCAAACCTGGATAACGCCGGAATCCGCTAGGGCACGCGGGCAGGCAATAGTCGTCATACAGCACCTGCCCCGCAGGGCACGTAGGAGTTCCAGGGTTATAGCCGCCAGTGCACCCACACGTGGAACACCCGCATGAATTCTGCGGGATATCACATTGGGCGGATTGGGCGCTGGCAACAGTGACAAATTTGAACGGCTCGGGTGCGATCGCACTGGTCAGAACAAACCACATGAAAGCAAGCTGAAACAGCGCGCCAACTTTCAATAGTGCTAATCTTAAAACCATCGCAAACCCCTCCGGATTGCGCCCCATGCAAAGAGTTAGCACAAAGCTGAATATACTCAAGCAGCATAAAGCTGAATATACTCAAGCAGCATTACGCTTGGTCAGCACTAAAGTTTAAATCGCCTCGGTGGCGGCTTTGAGGCCCCAAGCCAGCAACGCCTGCGAGCGTTCATATGTTGCGGCTTCGGCATAACAACGCAGCTCAGGCGCATTACCGGACGCCCGATAATGTATGACATCGCCAGATATGAGACGCACGCGGACACCATCAATTGCGTCACTCGAACCAACTTCGCCCAATGACGTGAAGTAATTGGTCAGCGTCGAAAATGCGGACAGGTGCGCCAAAAAACGAGAAGTAACCTCAGTTGCGACATGCTCAATACGCCCGCTCGACGTAAACCTAGCTGGCAGACCGCCCAGAAGCTCTGATACAGCGCAACCCTTGGCAACGCTCAAGCCTAAAACACTTAAAATTGGCAGCATGGCATCGCGAGTCGGCAGCGCGACGGCAGCACCAATTGCCGACCCCAACAAGACACCACCATTAGCCTCGAAGCCCATAATACGCTTTGCGCCAAGTCGCTTCGCTTGCGCCATTCCCTCTATCACGTAAGGGGAACCAACCCGCGTTCGAACGATGTTGGGGAACGAGCCACATAGTTCAACAGCTGTGCTGGACGTGACAGGCGTAACAACGGCGTCAGCACCAAGAAATTGGGCGGTTAGCAATCCGAGCGTATCACCGCGCAAAAAGTTGCCGCACTCATCGGCAACTAATGGTCTGTCGGCATCACCATCGGTAGAAATGAGTGCATCCAAACCGTATTCTATGACCGCATATGCCGCAAACGCCACGTCCTCAGGCCGCAACGCCTCAGTATCTACCGGAACAAACACCTCTGACCGCCCAAGCGGCACAGCCGTTGCGCCAAGGCCCGTTAGCAGGTCCACCATCATATCCCGTGCGACAGAACTATGTTGATAAACGCCGATACGCTTACCTTTCAGCAAATTTTTTCCCAGCAGCGCCAAACAGCGAACCAAATACGCTGCGCCCGCTAATACATTCACAGGTGGCAAGTCCAAATCCGCATGACCAACAGCGGTATTGAAATTTACCAATCCGACAATCGCGACCTCGTCATGCTTATCAATTTCACCGTCGGGTCTGTAAAACTTGAGCCCGTTGCGATCGTCGGGAATGTGACTGCCGGTAATCATAATTGCCGGGCATTTCGCAGTTTGTGCACGAAGCGCTAATGCCGGCGTCGGCAGCGCCCCGCAGTTTTCAACTGCGAAACCCAACTGCCGTGCGGCGGCAACACATGCCAATGCAATGCGCGGGCTGCTTGCGCGCAGATCATAGCCAATAAGCATCCCGTCATCCGGCGAGACGTGATGTCCAGCCTGCATATGGTTCAAAAATGCCAAAGCATAAGAAAAGCAGACATCATTTGACAGCTCTTTAACCAAACCCCGAAGGCCACTTGTGCCGAATTTCAAACTGGACATCATCACTCTCTAGTTTCATCGCGGTACTAAGTAGCGACCATCAAACAAAATAATTGAATTTCGAACAGCACTTCGATCATACTGGCAAACCGGAACTTGAAGCACGCACAACCAGATGCACCGCTGCCCGCATTTCCGGCGCGGGCTGAATGCCGTTTTCCAACCAGTTGAGAACCGTCATGGCAGTTTGGCGACCGAAACTGGAGATGTCACAATGAACTGACGACAATTGCGGCCATACTTGCGCGCACTCTTCAATATCATCGAACCCGACCAACAGGAAGTCCGCACCAACTTTACGATTAACCCGTTGAAATCCTGACATCATGCCAAGTGCCACCAAGTCGTTGTAACAAATTGCCGCGTCAATGTGAGGATACTCACTGCTCAGACGAAGTGCCGCCTCATTGCCAAACGAGCGGGTCGGTCGGCCCGGCAGCGTAATCGGCTCAATGCCCGCTTCTTGCATCACGGATAAGTAGCCGGACTGGCGCTCTCGCGTGATCGGTCGTTCATCCAAACCACCGACAAAAGCAATGCGTTTTGCGCCAACTGAAAGCAAGTGCCGCGCCGCCTCGCGCCCGCCGTCCGGATAGGATAATGACGAGAACGGAAATAGATCTGTTCGTGCATCAACCTGACGCAAAACTTGCATGGCCGGAATGCGCGCGCGCACAAGCGGGCCAAACGTGAATTCCTCACTTCCATAGGTCGGCGAAATCAAAATAGCCGACACGCCATGCTCGATCATAGAACCAACGACCTGCGCTTGCAGTGCAGGGTTCTCATCCGTGTTGGCAATCACCGTGGCATAGCCATTTTCAGAAAAAGCCATTTGGGCCGATGTTGCAAATTCGGTGAAAAACGGGTTTCGCAGATCGTTTATAACAAGACCAATTAATCCGACATTTGCAGAGCGCAGATTTGCAGCCGCCCTGTTATACACATATCCAATCCCCGCCATGGCTTGTTCAACTAATTGACGGGTGTCGGACTTTACCAACGCACTGTTTTGCAAAACGAGGCTTACAGTGGATTTGGAGACCCCGGCCGCCTTGGCCACATCAATGATCGTTGGTCTGCGGTCCATAGCATTTCACCCTAAGCGCCAACATCAAACGTCAACAACGTGTCCAAACGCCAAACTGTCAAGCATGATTAGTCCGGCTTGGATTTATCAGCAAGACAGAAAGCTTCGGCGAGATGCAAAATCACGCGGGTTAAGCGATACTCAAACGAGTGGATAGTCTGGCCCCCGCAAAGAAGCCAGACTATCTGGCGTCACTTCAGCACAACTCTACTTCACTGCGGCAATTGCATCAGCAAGCAGTGTCGCTCCCTCAGCGCCAGTTTTCTTGGAATTGAAGAATTCTGTAATCGCATCAGTCGCAGCGCTAACTGCCGCCGAATTTGCTGCATGAGTGCCTGCAAATGAGGGAACTGCTGTACCATTCTTATCGTTTTCGGAGAACGACTTTGACGTTTCTTGAGCGCAGCTATCCATTGCCTTAAGATCAATGTCACTACGGGCAGGTATTGCACCCTTGGCAAGATTGAACTTCACCTGAACATCGGCATCCATAATTGCGGACGCTAGCACTTGCTGTCCCTTTATGCCGTCCGGGCTGGACTGCTTAAAGAGAGACAGCGAATTGATCAAATAGACAAAATCATCGCCCTTGGCCTTTGGCACGGGAATACACGCATAGTCGTCACCCGGCTTTTTACCGGCATTTGTAAACTCGCCCTTCGCCCAGTCGCCCATTATTTGCATCGCTGCCTGACCATTTATCACCATCGCTGTGGCAAGGTTCCAGTCACGTCCAGATGCATTTTCATCGATCATACCCCGCAGTGTCGCAAGCTCATCGAATACCGCAACCATAGTCTCGCCGCGCAAAGTCGCATCGTCGAGATCAACTAATGCCTTGCGGTAAAAGTCTGCACCACCAACGCCAGCGGCAACCGCTTCAAACATATACGCTTCCTGCCACGCTTGACCGCCATGCGCCAAGGGAACAATTCCTGCAGCACGGAAACGTGGCGCTAAATCATTCAACTCCTGCCAAGTTTTTGGATATGGCGCCCCTATTTTCTCAAATGCAGCCTTTGAAACCCATAACATATCAGTGCGATGCACGTTCGTCGGCACGCTTACGTAGTGGCCGCCAATTTTAGTGAATGCCTGCACCGCTTTCGGCAGCTTATTGTCCCAATCTTCGGTTTTTGCAAGCGCGTCAACGTCTCCCAAAAGGCCCTGATTGGCCCAATCAATAACATTTTGGCCAAGCAGAAGCATGGCAGTGGGCGGATTACCAGAGGCTATGCGTGCCATAAGTGCTGTTTTTGCCTGATCGCCGCCGCCGCCTGCTATCGGGCTGTCTTTCCAAGTGACGCCCGCCGCAACGACTTTATCTTTCACAACAGAAAGCGCTGCAGCTTCACCGCCAGAAGTCCAAAAATGCATCACTTCCACGGCGGGTTCCGCGAATGCCGGGCTCACCAATCCACTCATGAGCGCAGTTGTTATCAGTATCTTCCTCATTTTAGATCTCCAAAATTGAACATTGTTTTAGCGGCATTCATGTATCCAAAACTGCAAACTCCGCCTCCATCACAGTCTCGCGACAAACTTTTCGGCAATTACTTGTCTGCCTTGATTGGAATTGACCTCACATTCTTCTTTGACTTGCAGGGTCGAATAGAACTGCCTTCTCCAGATTGAAGGCGAACGGCACGCGTTCACCGGGCCTTACGATGGCATCCGCACGCATTCGGGCAGTGATTTGCTTGTTACCAATTTGCGCGATCACAAACGTGTCGGACCCGGCAGGCTCAACCAATTCCACGCGGCCATCAATGGTGACGATAGCCTTCGAGTTGCGGTCTGCACCGTCTTTATCCGTGATTGATTCAGGGCGTATGCCAAGGATAACGGGTAGGCCTGACTGTAATTTCGACGAAGCTATTGCGTCTGGAATTGCGATCTCAATGCTACTTTCCTCATGCGGGATTTTTAGGGCAAAGCCGTTCTTTCCAGCCACGACTGTCGCTGGCAGCAGGTTCATCGCCGGTGACCCCATAAAGTCAGCCACAAAGATGTTCGATGGACGGTTATATATCTCGTAAGGAGTGCCTATTTGCTGCACCTCGCCGTCTTTGAGCACCGCAATCTTGGTCGCAAGCGTCATCGCCTCAACTTGGTCATGGGTCACGTAAATGATTGTTTTGCCAGTCGTCGCGTGCAGCCGCTTAATTTCCACGCGCATATCAACGCGTAGCTTGGCATCGAGATTGGAAAGCGGCTCGTCAAACAGGAACAGCTTGGGATCACGCACCAACGCGCGACCCATTGCAACACGTTGGCGTTGCCCGCCCGATAGCTGACTTGGTTTTCGATCCAGCAGATGCTCAATCTGCAATGTTTTTGAGACGGCCGCTATTGCCTCTTCCCGCTCGGGTTTTGGCACGCCGCGCATTTCCATACCGAAGGCAATGTTGCCGCCAACCGTCATATTCGGATACAGCGCATATGACTGGAAAACCATCGCAATGTCACGCATTGAGGGATGCAACTCATTGATGACATGCCCGTCAACGGTAATTGTTCCCTCAGATATTGGCTCCAAGCCAGCTATTGTATTGAGCAAAGTGGACTTGCCGCAGCCAGACGGACCAACGAGAACAAGAAATCCGCCCTCCTCCAGCTCCAAGTCAATGCCCTTTAGGACTTCTACATTACCATATCGCTTTCTCAAACCGGAAATTCGCATGAATGCTTTGGGGAGATTATGGGTCATGAAAATCAGCCTTTGACAGCGCCAGCCATCAAACCGCGCACGAAGTAGCGGCCCGAGACGACGTAAACAATGAGAGTTGGAAGCGCTGCGAGTATCGCGCCGGCGAAATGGACGTTGTATTCTTTCACGCCCGTCGAGGAGTTGACGAGGTTGTTAAGTGCCACGGTCATAGGGAAAGAATCGAAGTCCGAAAAGGATGCGCCAAATAGAAAGTCGTTCCAAACGTTGGTGAATTGCCAAATCACCGTGACGATAATAATTGGCGCCGATAGCGGCAGCAAAATACGGTAAAAGATTTGAAAAAATCCGGCACCGTCAACCATCGCAGAACGCACAAGTTCGGTCGGGAATGCGGCATAGAAATTGCGGAAAAATAGCGTGGTAAATCCGAGGCCGTAAATTGTATGCACTAAAATCAGCCCGGCAATAGTCCCCGAAAGACCAAGAAAACCGAGTAGGGTCGCCATGGGAATAATGACAATCTGGAACGGAATGAAGCAAGAAAACAATATCAGCCCGAATACATAATTATCACCGCGAAAGCGCCATTTCGTCAGTACATAACCATTCAGCGCGCCAAATGAAGTCGCTAGAATAACTGCCGGTATCACCATCAGGAAAGAGTTCATAAAATACGGTAGAAGGCCCGTCGGACTGACACCGATCTGCGCCGTTGACCAAGCCGAACGCCACGGATCAAGCGTCCATGTCTGCGGCAGGTTCATCATCTGGCCCTGCCGTATTTCGTCCAGCGGTTTCAGCGAATTCACCACCATCACGTAGAGCGGCAACAGATAGTAGGTCGCCGCCACAATGAGTAGCGCATAGATAAGGGCACGAACGAGCGGTGACGTTCGCACTGCCACTTGTTGGATTGGAGCGGCGCTCATGTCTGACGCTCCTGACCCAATTCGGAATAAAGGTAAGGCACAATAACGGCAGCAATCATGCACAGCATCACAATCGCCGATGACGCACCCATGCCCATTGATTGGCGTGTAAACGTAAAGTCGTACATGGCAATGGCCGGAATATATGTGGCGCGACCAGGACCGCCGCCGGTCATCGCGATAACCAAGTCGTAGGTCTTGATCGACAAATGGGCGAGCACAACAAAGGCGGATAAAAAAGCCGGGCGCATCAGCGGAATTATGATGCGGGTATAGAGGTTCCAATTTGAAGCGCCGTCAATCTGAGCGGCTTTCAAAATTTCATTGTCAACACCGCGCAGACCGGCAAGAAACATGGCCATAACAAATCCCGAAGACTGCCAGACCGCCGCGATAACGATGGTATAAATCGCCATGTCGCTGTCCTTGATCCAGCGGAATGAAAACGTCTCCCAACCCCAGCCCTTAATAACCGATTCAAGGCCAATACCGGGATCAAGAAACCATTTCCATGCAACGCCCGTGACGATGAAGGAAAGCGCCATGGGATAAAGATAGATCGGGCGAAGCATACCTTCGATACGGATTTTTTGATCAAGCAATATCGCGAGGCTAAGGCCGATGACTGTACACAATATGATGTACATCGGCGCGAATATCGCCAGATTGACAAGCGATATCTGCCAATTGCGATGCGCAAACAAGGCAGTGTAATTCGAAAACCCGACAAATTTTGTGAAGTCTGTCGGCAATAATTTTGCATTTGTCACAGACAGGACCAGCGTAAACAGGATAAACCCGTAGACGCAGATTATGACGGCAGCGAAACTTGGGGCGAGAACGAGTTTCGGCAGATTTTGCTGGATCCAACCAACCCTGCACCTTAACGTATGCTTTGTTTTATAAGCCTGGTTATCCAAATGCCTCTCCCTAACGCGCACAGGAATGGCGCGTCCCGATTGCCCGCATCCGTCTGCAATTGCGGATGCTTTTCTTTTTTTATTTCAATTCATTTGTCTGTTCTGCCGGGCGGGTTTGTCGTCCCGCCCGACAGTCCGTAAGTTACCGCTTGGCAGCGGTAACAACCTTTGCAATTTCGTTTGAAACTGGCGGCGACGCATCTCGGCCATAGCAGCGCTCATAATCGATACACACGCGCACACCGGTGGCAGCCGCCCGTTTGACAGCTTCGGCAATGGCAAGTGACTTGACGCCATCCATTCCGTCAGCCGCTGGCGTGCCCCGCCCGCTAACGGCATCGGCAAAGCGTTTGACTGCTTGAAAATAGAGACTGTGAGCGCTGTAAGGCACATCTTCGCGCCCGGACTTGGTGACCAATTCAACCGCGCCGACGGGTTGCTGGGTCATGACCCCGCGCCCGAAAATCGAACCGTCACTGCCATGCACCTCAAGGCCCGTGCCGGCAAATGCATGGGTAAAACTTTCGTGGGCCATAATCTGCGCACCGGACGGCATCGCCCATACAGAAGCACACGAATCCTCTACCCCTGAGCTCATGCCGGATGCGGTGGACATGGCACAAACTTCAAGGGGGTCTTCGCCCAGAATGAACCGCACAGTGTCGGCGTCATGCACAGTAATATCGGAAATAACGCCGCCTCCAGCAGAAGCGTCCTTGATACGCCAGCCTTGGAGGTGCGGAGGCAAAAACACAGCGTGATGAACGCGCACCGAAAGCACTTTGCCGATACGGCCCGAAGCAATAATGTCTCGAATTGCAATGTGTGAGCCCGCATTGCGCAAGTGATGATTAGTCGCAAAAACTACGCCACGCTTTCTGGCAGCCTCAACCATCGTTCGGGCATCGGCAACACTCATCGCCAACGGCTTTTCGCACAAAACGTGCTTGCCTGCATCGATTGCGGCCATAGCCTGCGAAAAATGCTTCTCATTGGTCGACGAGATGTACACAGTATCTACCTGTGAGTTGGACAGGAGCGAATTAATTTCAGCAGTGGCTAACTGGATTCCATGAGTGGCAGCAAACTTACGTCCGCGAACGAAATCACCGCTAAAAACGCAAGATATTTCATCGCCATTGGCGCGCATGGCACCGATCATGTGCTCAGCAGCTATAGTGCTCGCTCCGATAAGACCCCAGTTCACTTTTATCTCCACAAATTGGAACGTTCCATATAACGTAATTGGAACGATCCAATTGTCAATACAAAAATCAACTGTGCAGACTTATTTTCCGGGGCAATCATTTATGAATTTTCAATGCCCGAAATAGTACAGTGGGCAGCGTGAACATTTTGTTGGCGTAACAAAGGCTTAACAATGCTGCACTTCATGGCCGCATCCACTCAGGTATTGCCGGATATTTGACTAGGCGCGCGCGCGCGAAAAACACTTAGTGTCTAAACTCTGGAAATTAATGAATGCGTCCATATCAAAAATATTGAAATGTATAAAATGTAACACACACAATGAAATGAATGGTGCCCCCGACATGATTCGAACACGCGACACCCTGATTACAAATCAGGTGCTCTACCAACTGAGCTACAAGGGCAACGAGGTCCCGATAGCACAGACGATATTGAAGTAAAACTATTTTTCAAAATATTTTGCAGAATTTGCAATGTTTTGTCGCCATGCTATCCATTGCCAACATTTGAGAGCATCGTATGCAGCCTACAATCGCCTTTATTTCATCTGGAACGCCCGAGGCAAACGCAGCCGCTGTGCATTTGCGTGCGGTTTATGGCCAAGAATCACCGGAAGATGCCGACGTCATCGTTGCGCTCGGTGGTGATGGCTTCATGCTTCAAACCCTGCACGCGTATATGAATTCGGGAAAGCGTATTTTCGGCATGAATCGCGGCTCCGTAGGGTTCTTGATGAACGAGTATCGCGACGAGGATTTGCTTGAACGCATTGAAGGCGCAACGGGCGAAGCCATTCGTCCGCTGGAGATGATAGCTGTTGATATGTCCGGCAAAACCTTCAAGGCCAAGGCGATTAATGAAGTATCGCTATTTCGACAATCTTACCAAGCTGCAAAGCTATCCATCAAAGTGGATGGCAAAGTGCGCCTTGAAGAGCTTATATGCGATGGTGTAATGGTGGCAACGCCCGCCGGTTCCACTGCCTATAATCTCTCAGCCCAGGGCCCGATAATCCCGCTCGACGCGCCATTGTTGGCACTAACCCCCGTTAGTGCCTTCCGCCCTCGCCGCTGGCGCGGTGCCTTGCTGCCAAACAGCGCGCTTGTAGAGATCGAAGTGCTGGAGCCGCTAAAGCGTCCGGTCAATGCAGTCGCAGACCATAACGAAGTCAAATCGGTGATTTCAATATCGGTGATACAATCAGAAAAATCCGCCGTAACCGTGCTATTCGACGCCACCCATTCATGGGACGAGCGAATTCTCGCCGAGCAGTTTCGCTACTAGCCAAACAGTTTAGCTATTAGCGGCATGTGCCGCAGCTTTGGCGGTCAAACGCTCTATGGCAGCTTCCGCCATTTCGTGAGCGCGGCGCTCCGGACCTGCCGTTGTGCCTTTTACCAGCGCCAGTGGCTTACCAGTGGCAAACACTTGCCATACCCATTGCGCGTTCTGGCCAGAACCGCCACGGCTTTTGATGACTTTGTAGAACGGAGGAGTTTGATCTGCTGTTTTCATGCCCGCCCTATGCCACGAACGTCGGTGTATTTCCAGACTAAATCTAACAATTACGACATTGTCGCGCAGTTAACGTCTAGTTGACTTTTTGTTCTTATCGCCGTAAGGGACGCAACATTCGCGCAATGGTGAAAAATCACCCAGTCCGCGCTCAACCTGACGCTCAAAAATATGCGTCCGTCCGGCCACAGTGCCCGACCCGAAATGGAACCATTCCACACGTGACCACATTCGCCGATCTCGGCCTCTCCGACAAAGTTCTAGCCGCTGTAACTGAAGCAGGCTACACCGAACCCACCCCCATCCAAGCAGGTGCCATTCCCCACGCCATCGCTGGAAAAGATGTTTTGGGCATCGCCCAAACTGGCACAGGCAAAACCGCATCCTTTGTGCTGCCAATGCTCACGCGTCTTGAGCGCGGCAGGGCCCGCGCCCGTATGCCACGCACACTTATTCTCGAACCGACGCGCGAACTTGCGGCACAGGTTGAAGAAAACTTTATAAAATACGGAAAAAACAACAAATTAACTGTTGCGCTTCTCATTGGCGGTGTATCATTTGAAGAGCAAAACAAGAAGCTTGAGCGCGGTGTCGATGTGCTCATCGCCACGCCGGGCCGCCTGCTCGATCATTTTGAGCGCGGCAAGTTGCTTCTCAATGCCGTTGAAATTCTCGTCATCGACGAAGCCGACCGTATGCTCGATATGGGCTTCATTCCGGATATCGAAAAAATCTGCAAAATGATCCCGTTCACACGGCAAACTCTGTTTTTCTCGGCCACCATGCCGCCGGAAATCACCAAGCTGACGGAACAGTTCCTGACCAACCCAGTCCGCGTTGAAGTGGCGAAAGCTGCAACGACAGCCAAAACTGTGACGCAGCGTTTGGTGAAAGCCGGTCACCGCGACTGGCAAAAGCGCGCCGCTTTGCGCGATCTCATCGTTTCCGAACAAGCTGACATTAAGAACGCAATTATTTTCTGCAATCGCAAAGTCGATGTGTCCGAACTGTTCCGTTCACTCACCCGTCACGAATTTTCTTGCGGCGCCCTGCACGGCGATATGGATCAGCGCGCGCGCATGACCATGCTGGCAAATTTCCGCGAGGGTAAATTGCAGTTGCTTGTCGCCTCTGACGTTGCTGCACGTGGTCTTGATATCCCCGATGTCAGCCACGTTTTCAACTATGATGTGCCAATCCACGCCGAAGATTATGTCCACCGCATTGGCCGCACCGGCCGCGCCGGTCGCTCCGGCAGGGCGTTCACGATTGTGGACAAAGCGGATGCCAAATATCTGGCAGCAATAGAAAAGCTAATCGCAGAGACAATCGAATGGCATGATGGTGATTTGAGCACGCTCGCACCGGATGACGGCACCGAGGATAGCCACAAGAAAGCGCGTGGCTCGAAGTCAAGTGACCGTTCCAAAGGCCGTGGCCGTGGCCCCAAGACTGATAGTACGGATGAAAAAGGCGAGGCACGTCCGCGAAACACCCGACGCCCGCGTACCGCAGTCGAAGCCACGAGCGAAGCCGTGACTGATATTATTGTAGAAGAGTCAACCGACCAGCCGGAAGTCTCAATCGAGACCTTTGCAGCACCAGCGGAGCGCCCGCGTCGTGAGCGCATCGATAATCGTGGCAACCGCGATAATAATCGCGGTAATCGTGACAACGGACAAAGCGACCAACCGCGCGATCAATCTGCTCGTGACAATAACCATCGCGATCAGGCCCCGCGCGACTACACGCAAACGGACAATAGTTCCCGCCGCGAAGAAGCCCGCCAAGCCCGCCATAACCTGCCGCCCGAACAACGTCGTTATCGCGATGATCTCGGCCCAGCCCCGGTCGGCTTTGGCGATGAAATTCCGGCATTTATGTTGATTGAGCCCAAGCTGGTTTGATTTTACTCCCCGCGCGCCCTGGCATCAAAGCTATCGCGCGCGGCGGTCACTTGCTGCAAATTGCTCTCTGCCCATTCCCAAACACCACAAAAAGCGCCAGATAAGCTAAACCCTAAATCAGTCAGCCGATATTCAACCTTCGGCGGCACAACGGGGTGCACAGTGCGTATAATCAGTCCCCCGCGCTCCATTTGCCGCAGGGTTTGAGTAAGCATTTTTGGCTTATGCCGCCAGCAAGTTTGCCTATTTGCGAGAAGCGAAGCCAAGGACGAGATTTTGGTAAAGCGCGTAAAATTCCTGCGCAATGCTGAAAGCGGCGGCACTTATGCCAATGTGTTTGAAATGCTCAATCCGGCGTGAGACGAATAATCTCGACTAGCGGGGAGGCCAGACGTGCGTTGCCGCGAGCTTACAGTAAAAAGTTCTAAGGTGAGATAGCCGCAATGCCAAGCATAAGTGCTGCATCAAACTGATGCCTGTCATAAGTAACGATAGTCAGGTTCCCCGTTTCCGCAATCGACAAATGAAGCGCGTCAGAAGCTCGTAGTTGGTGACCCTTTTTCCCAACCATTTCCGTCGCCCGAAAGAAATGTTGCCGGACCACAGGCCGCAAATCCAGAGTCTCCAAGAATCTACCATTAAAAAACGCCAGCGCGGTATTACGTTCCTGTTCGGAATGCTGAGCAGTCCTTGCCTTTAACGCCAATGCCGAAGCCACTTCCGTCACAACCCAATCGCTGACCATACAAGTGCCAACGGCTCTATCACGCAGCCACAAACGTGCTGACGCGCTGTTCGGCTCCCTCGTCAATGCTGAAACGACAAACGAAGTATCTAGGTAAAACATCAAGAATTGTCGTCACGCATGACGCTGACAAACTCTCCCGCAGTCTGCTTCTCGATAGGCATTGCGCTGGCAAGCGTCTCTAGTTCCTCAAAGCGCAGCGGCTCAACCTGCTTTTTCATCGGAACAATTTCAGCGATAGCCTTGCCGCGCCGCGTGATCTGGATACGCTCGCCTTTTTCAACGCGGTCCATCACCTCGCTTAAGTGCGCTTTGGCGTCAGCAAAATTCATAGTGCTCATTGCAAAACCTCATGACCTATTCATAGGTCACATAGCACGAGTTCTGCTATCTAGCAAGAAACTCTACTTCTTCGCCCGAAGCCCCGCATCCAGCGCCAGCCTCACCCAAGTGGCCATCACATCAGGATCATCAAACGCATCTTCGGGAATTGACCAGTAAGGCATTTTCACTTGGCTACCGGTCTTGTTATGCTCGTAGCCCCATTGCTTGCAGCCCGCCGCTTCAAATTGCGGGGCAGTCGCCGCATCGGCCTTCAGCAATAAATCGCCCTCAAACACGCACCCAATAATCACGCCGTGCGCATAAACGCCGGTGCCACCGAAAAACTTCTTCACTGTCACAGGCGCGACGGATTGGAAAATCTCTTCGATCGCAGCTTTATCCATATTTCACCCAAGCGCTGAAAGCGGCGCGGCTTTGATCTCGACGCTCTCGCCGCAGCCGCAGGCAGATGTCTGGTTTGGATTGTGGAATGTAAAACCCGTGCGCAGAGCGGTCTGCTCAAAGTCCATTTGCGTGCCAATAAGATAAAGCACGGCTTCAGGGGCCACGAACACTTTCGCGCCATCCAGCTCGATCACATCTTCGCGTGGCTTGGCCTCGGACGCCAGATCAATGGCATATTCCATGCCCGCACAGCCGCCCTTTTTCACGCCCACACGAATGCCCAAAGCATCCGGATTGGCGGACATGATTTCCTTGACCCGCGCACCCGCAGCGTCAGTCATTGTCATTACAGCAAAACGGCCCATTTTTATCTCCAAAGGTTCAGGTTCAAGGCCTGAGATTTGAGTCTATTCATAAGATGGTGAAGAAATGCATAGAGATCAAGGTATTACCAGAGCATCGACTAGAGTCCTCAAATCGTAAGTAGCTCGCGCGCTCTGGACTCCATCTTCGCCCAATCCGATTCTTCATCATAGACGTCGAAGAATCTATCATTACACTGTTCTAATACAGGGATGCCGCCCGGGTGCTCTCCCAGCATATATTAGCGGTCATCACGCGCATTTGGGAACGGCAGTCCAAAAAAATCACGCGCGTCAGTGCTAATCTTTGCAAGCTCCACCAATCCGAGATCTCGAAAACCTTCGATAGCCTCATTCACCATAACTCCATAGGAATTATAAAAATATTGCCAATAGCCACCATTTATTACCTGCCCAAATAACAATGATGCGGCAATTAGATTGACTATGTTTTCGGGGATGCTTTTCTTCAAAGCAAAATATAGATCTGGATCGTAAATACAATCCGTAATGTCTGGTGCTCGCTTCTCAATAAGATCGTCAAGCGGATATTCGCCAGACGAAACTATCTCCTCATTTTCTTCGTTAAGCGCCATTTAATGCCCCTTTAATACCAACCCACGGCCACTTGCGCCTCTTCGGACATCCGCGCCGCGCTCCATGGCGGGTCAAACACCATCTTCACTTCAACGCCCGAAACGCCCTCGACAGAACCAACGGCATTTTCCACCCAGCCCGGCATTTCGCCCGCCACAGGGCAGCCCGGCGCGGTCAATGTCATGTCGATTTTCACCGACCGATCATCTTCAATGTCGATCTTGTAGATCAGTCCAAGCTCGTAAATATCAGACGGAATTTCCGGATCATAAACTGTTTTGAGCGCCGCGATAATGTCGCCTGTCAGCCGAGAAAGTTCCTCGGCGGGGATAGACGATGCACCCGTCACCTGCTCGTCCAACTTTTCCTGTGCTGTCAAATCATCCATGATAAATCCTCACGAGAAAAACGCCCGCGCCTTTTCTAGTGCTTCTGCAAGCACATCAATTTCCTGTATCGTATTAAACATGCCAAACGAGGCACGGCAGGTGGATGTCACGCCAAAGCGCTGCATCAACGGCTGGGCACAATGCGTGCCAGCCCGCACGGCCACGCCCGACCGGTCAATCACCATCGAGACATCATGCGCGTGAATGCCTTCCAGCGCAAATGAGACGATAGCCCCCTTGCCCGGCGCATTGCCATAAATCCGCAGTGAGTTAATCGCCGAGAGCTTCTTGTGCGCATAGGCCCGCAAAGTCTCCTCGTGCGCCGCAATCCTGTCGCGCCCCACACTGTCCATGTAGGCCAGCGCCGCGCCCAGCCCGATGGCCTGCACAATCGGCGGCGTGCCCGCTTCAAAGCGATGCGGCGCGTCGCCATAGGTCACGTTTTCCATCGTCACATCGCGGATCATCTCGCCGCCACCAAGAAACGGTCGCATGGAGTTCAGCAGTGCTTCCTTGCCATAAAGCACCCCGATGCCGCTTGGGCCGTAAAGCTTGTGGCCCGTCATCACAAAGAAATCAGCATCCAAATCCTGCACGTCCACCGGCATATGCACTGCCGATTGGCTGCCATCCACCAGCACCTTAATGCCGCGCTCGTGCGCAATGCGGATCATCTCTTTGACCGGAACCACCGTGCCAAGCGCATTGGACATGTGCGTAATCGCCACCAGCTTGGTGCGCGGGGTCAGGCATTTCACAAAGTCGTCAATGTGCAGCACGCCGTCATCATCAATCGGCACCCACACCAGCTTCGCGCCCTGCCGCTCACGTATGAAATGCCACGGCACGATGTTGGAGTGATGCTCCATAATCGACAGCACAATTTCATCATCCGCGCCAATGTTCGGCATGCCCCAACCATAGGCAACCGTATTGATCGCTTCTGTCGTGGATTTGGTGAAAATCACCTCTTCAATCTTGCCGGCATTGATAAACCTGCGCACAATCTCGCGCGCATTCTCATAAGCATCCGTCGCGGCATTGGAAAGGAAATGCAATCCGCGATGCACATTGGCATATTCATTGGAATAAGCGTTGCTGATGGTATCAATGACCACCTGCGGCTTCTGCGCCGATGCGCCATTATCAAGATAAACCAGCGGCTTGCCATAGACAGTGCGGGAAAGGATCGGGAAATCCTTGCGCACAGCATCAATATCATATGGCAAGCTATTGATAAGGTTAGTCATTAAGCATTTGCCTCCAACCAATCGGCCAGCCGCCCTTCAAGCGCCTCAACCAAATGTTCGTTTTCTAGCTCTTCAATAATTTCCGCCACGAACGCCTTTACCAAAAGCCCGCGTGCCAGATTTTCCGGAATGCCGCGTGCCATCAGATAGAACAGATGCTGGCCTTCCACTTCGCGCACCGTTGCGCCGTGGCCGCACTGCACATCATCTGCGAAAATCTCCAGCTCAGGCTTGGCCGAAAACTCGCCCTCGTCGGAAAGCAACAGCGTGTTGCAAGCCATCTTGGCATCAGTCTTCTGCGCACCGGGAGCCACACGAATTTGGCCCTGAAACACGCCCTTGCCTTTGCCCGTCACCACATTGCGTATAACTTCGGTAGAGGTGGAACCAAGCGCGTCATGCACCAGCGTCATGGTCACATCGATGTGTGCTTCGCCGCCAATCAGGTTCACTGCACGCAGCTTGAAGTCTGCCGCATTGCCCTTCACTTCAACATGCACTTCCTGGCGCACGAGTTTGGAGCCCGCGTTCATGATGAACAGCGTCAGCTTGGAACCAACGCCGACATGGGCGTTAAACTGGCCAAGATGCACCGCCCCTTGGCCACGCTCTTGGTCGATGATGAGCGTCATGTCCGCGCCGTCTTCCACCACCATATTAGTGATAGCCGACACAAACGCATCGCCGCCAACATGGCGCTCAATGAATGTCGCCCTGCTATTCTTGCCCGCCTTGATGGCGAGCCGCGTGTGCGAAGCCTGCCCCGCAATCACCTGAATTTCCACCGGCGCATTAATTACCGTCCCATCGGGAATGGCCACATGGTAGCCATCGCTAACCAGACCGATATTGATCTGCCCAATCGTATCATCGCTTCCGCGAGCCTTTAGCGCACGGGCAAACGTGCCATCCTCCAGCTTGGACGAAATGCTGGTCACTGTTGCGCCAGCAATTTTGCCTGTCTCAGCTGTGCCATCCACAATGCGCAGCACATGCGAGCCCGCCGCCAGCGCCTCTAACGGGTCCAGCGAAATATCCGAGCCTTCCGGCACGCTGCGCAGCAGATTGCGCAAATCGGTATAATGCCAGCTTTCAATGCGCCGTGTCGGCAGGCCATTGGTCCGCAGCGCGTCAATCGCCTCATCGCGTGCGCGCGTGACATCCGGATTGCCCGGCAGCGCGCTCATCTTTGAAACATATAGCTCATTCAGCGCAGTCTCAGCCACGGTCTGCGTGCGCGGCGGGTTTATGTGAATGTTCATTTCACCCACCTCAAGCTGCCTCTTCGATGACGTCTGCATAGCCATTGGCTTCCAAATGCAACGCCAGCGATTTATCGCCACTCTTAATCACTTGGCCCTTGTAAAGCACATGCACCGTGTCCGGCACGATATGATCGAGCAAGCGCTGGTAATGCGTGATGACCAGCACAGCACGATCCGGCGATCGCAGCGCATTAACACCATCGGATACGATTTTCAGCGCATCAATATCCAGCCCCGAATCCGTCTCGTCCAATATGCACAGTTTTGGTGCCAGCAGTTTCATCTGCAAAATTTCCGCGCGCTTCTTCTCGCCGCCCGAAAAGCCAACGTTAAGCGGGCGCTTCAACATCTGGAAATCAATCTCCAGCGACGCCGCCGCTTCCTTCACCAGCTTGATAAATTCCGCCACTTTCAATTCCGGCTCACCGCGCTGCTTGCGCTGCGAATTCATCGCCACTTTAAGAAACTCCATCGTCGCCACACCCGGTATTTCCATCGGATATTGGAACGCCAAGAATATGCCCTTGGCGGCGCGTTCAGCCGGGTCCATCTCAAGGATGCTCTCCCCATTATAAAGGATCTCGCCCTCGGTGACTTCATAGTCAGAGCGCCCCGCCAAAATATAAGACAGCGTGGACTTGCCAGACCCGTTAGGCCCCATAATCGCAGCGACTTCGCCGGCTTTAACAGTCAGGTTAAGCCCGCGAATAATTTCAGTATCAGTGCCAGCAATGCGGGCGTGGAGATTACGTATTTCTAGCATTTTTGTCTTTCCAAATAATTCGTTTGCAGCACGCAGCTTCGAAAATACAGAGCTGCTTGGTCTGCTCATTTTTGTCCATTTTTTAATGGCCCAATGAATTCCGTCACCTCAAGAATTAGAGCGCGAATATCAACTTGCTTTGCACTAAGCGCATTGCTTGAGACTGATGGCACACCGCCATATCCTGCTGGGTATCTAAACCTTGCCGCCGCCGAACTTAGTTCATCAAATTGCTTGAACCGCGAAAAAAACGGGTGGGTTTGCCCAAGCAGATCAGTCAGCGCTCCCAGACTGTGTGTCGGACCCGCGACTGTTCGTTCAAATTCGATAACGGCACGGACCAGCTTTTCTACTGACTGCTGTTGAAAGAAGGCAGCTTGCCGTGGATTGGTTTCTATCAAGAGCCCCGACGCATCACATTCTTCACGCGCCAAAAGTAGGAACGAAGCAATCCGCCGCCAATGATGATCCTCACCGCTCATTTTGCAGGAGCCTCATACACATTTCGCCCCTCGGAGACTATCCGCGTTACAAACGATGTATGCAGTTCAAGCGCCTCATCAAAATGATATAGCGATACTGGAACAACATCCGCCCCAATGCCCGAGCCCATTATCGGCGCATAGACCTTTTCGTAATCCTCAGCCCAATCCGCGCCTGTAGGCTTAGCCACCACCAGCAAATCAAAGTCACTATCGGGCCGCGCATCTCCGCGCGCGCGCGAGCCAAAGAGCCAAATCATCTGCGGGTCCAGCGCAGCAACAAGCCGCTCCACCAAAGCAGCGAGCGCGTCGGCCTCATTGGCATAAGGCCCGTAGTTTGGCGGGGTTTGGCGTGTGCCTCGAGATGCAATTTGGGCTTCCATCACCCCACGCTCCCTTCAAGACTAATCCCGATCAGCTTCTGCGCACCGACAGCCAAAGTATTCAAAAGCTTGAAGTTAGTCATTTTCCGTCACCCAGTTCCCGAGGCTTTGAAGCGTTTCGAGAGATAAGCACAAGAACTTTTCCAAATGGAGTTGCAAATACTGCCAGTAGTCCAAGGGAACCAACCGTAGCCATTGATGCTCCAACGTCTTTCATTACTGACGAATGGAAAAGCGCTCCCACAAGGACAACTATCGCGCCGATAATCGCCACAGACAAAAGCCCGAAAAAAACAACGCCAAGTAATGAGGAAAGGACACGTCGCATCTTGCTACCCCACGCTCCCCTCAAGGCTAATCCCGATCAGCTTCTGCGCTTCAACCGCAAATTCCATCGGCAGCTCTTGTATAACGTCCTTCACAAAGCCGTTCACAATCAGCGCGATCGCTTCCTCTTGCGGAATGCCGCGCTGCATGACGTAGAAGAGCTGGTCCTCGGAAATCTTAGACGTCGTCGCCTCGTGCTCAAACTGCGCGGTGGCGTTGTTGGCTTCGATGTAGGGAACCGTATGTGCCCCGCAATGTTCGCCAATCAGAAGCGAGTCGCATTGGGTGAAGTTGCGGGCGTTTTCCGCCTTCCGGTGGGCCGAAACCTTGCCGCGATAGGTATTGTTGGAATGGCCCGCTGAAATACCCTTGGAGATAATCCGGCTAGAGGTGTTCTTACCAAGATGGATCATCTTGGTGCCGCTATCCACCTGCTGGCGGCCGTTAGAAACGGCGATGGAATAAAACTCGCCGCGCGAATTATCGCCGCGCAAAATGCAGCTTGGATATTTCCACGTAATGGCCGAACCGGTCTCCACTTGCGTCCACGAAATCTTGGAATTGTCGCCCCGGCAATCGCCGCGCTTGGTCACAAAATTATAGATGCCGCCCTTGCCGTCCTTATCGCCCGGATACCAGTTTTGCACGGTCGAATATTTAATCTCGGCGTCCTTCATGGCCACCAGTTCAACCACCGCCGCATGAAGCTGATTTTCATCGCGCATCGGCGCGGTGCAGCCTTCGAGGTAGGACACGTACGCGCCCTCTTCGGCAATAATAAGCGTGCGTTCAAACTGGCCGGTGTTCTTTTCATTGATGCGAAAGTACGTCGAAAGCTCCATCGGGCAGCGCACGCCCTTGGGCACATAAACAAACGAGCCATCGGTAAACACCGCGCAGTTCAGCGTCGCAAAATAATTGTCGGAAACCGGAACCACGGTGGCGAGATATTTCTTCACCAATTCCGGATGCTCACGAATGGCTTCCGATATAGCACAGAAAATCACGCCCGCTTTTGAAAGCTCTTCCTTGAAAGTCGTGACCACAGAAACCGAGTCAAACACCGCGTCCACGGCTATGCGCGGCTTTTCAACGCCCGCCAGAATTTCCTGTTCAAGTAGCGGAATGCCGAGCTTGGCATAGGTCTTCAAAAGTTCAGGGTCCACCTCATCAAGCGATGTCGGCCCCGGCGTCTTCTTCGGCGCGGAGTAGTAGTAAATGTCTTGATAGTTGATCTTGGGATAATCCACCCGCGCCCAGTCCGGCTCGGTCATGGTCTTCCAGCGCGCAAACGCGTCCAGCCGCCATTCCAGCATCCACTCCGGCTCATTCTTCTTGGCCGAAATAAAACGCACGGTGTCTTCATTCAGACCAATTTCCGCGCGGTCGCTTTCGATGATGGTTTCAAAACCATACTTATATTGATCGACGTCAATCAACGCGACTTGATCGATGGTTTCCTGCACAGCAGCCATCTGGTCTTCTCCTGGCTCTCCGGATTCAAGGTCCGGTAGTCGTTATGGGAGCTCGCCGTTGTACGACGAATGTATCCCCTATCTAATCACTTCAGTCCAAAAAATCTACCTTCACGGCGTCACTTTTTGGCCTAATTCACCCCGATCGGCGTCCACATCGCTTCCGACTGCAATCTGGGCGCTTCGCGTATCCATTACGTACGCTTTCCGTATCGTCTCTGGGCACTTTACGATCAATCGCCGACCACGGTTCACGCCGCCTTTGACGCACCCGTTCGCCGCGCCGCAAATTCATGCGACGCTTTGCCGAAGGCCTCAATATCCTCGTCGTTCGTTTCCAAACAAACCGACACCCGCAGCGCGCCATCATTGTTGCCAAACCCCATGGCTCTCAGCACATGGCTTGGTCCAACCCGCCCCGATGAGCACGCCGAGCCAGCCGAAAGCGCAATGCCTGAAAGGTCAAAAGCAATCTGCGCCGTTTCGGCTTTCAATCCCGGAAACGAGAAAAACACTGTGTTTACAAGGCGTTCACTCGCGTTTGCGCCATAAATAACCGCCTCAGAATCGCATTCCAAAATCAACTTTTCAATGCGCTCGCGCTTTTCCAACATCTCGCCAGCCCGTTCCAAACGCACCCTAGCAGCCTTAGCCGCCGCGCCAAATCCGGCGATGGCAGGCACAGCCTCGGTTCCCGCACGATGACCCTTTTCTTGGCCTCCACCACGAATAAGCGTCCTCGGCATCATCAAATCCGAAACACAAATCAGCGCACCAGCGCCCTTTGGTCCGCCAATTTTGTGGCTGGAGACAATCAGAAAATCACCACAAGCCTTTGTAATATCAACGGAAATACGGCCAACACTTTGCACGGCATCAACCACCAAAACCCCGCCATGAGCCGCAACAATGGCCGCAATGGCTTGAATGGGTTGGATAACGCCTGTCTCATTATTGGCCATCTGCACCGCTACCAGTGGCAATCCCAGTGCTTTGTCGTGGCCCAAAAGAGCATCAACCAGTCTGTCCAATGCCAATTCACCGGAAGCCGTCACAGGCAAAAGCGTAATGGATTCAATAGGAAAGCGTCCGCCAGCAAGCATACACGGATGCTCCGTACTGCTCACATATATATGGCTAAACGTCAGCGCCGCGCGGCCCATCTGCCAGTGCGGCGTCAGCACATAGGAGGCCGCCTCTGTCGCCCCAGAGGTAAAAATAACATGCTCCGGTTTGGCATTCACCAGCGCCGCGACATCGCGTCTTGCTGCGTCAATAACAGCCCGTGCCTTACGTCCTTCGCCGTGCACGGATGAAGGATTACCAACAATATCAGAGGCTTGCACCATAGCGGCACGCGCTTCCGGCAGAAGCGGATGCGTGGCATTACAGTCCAAATAGGTGCGTTTGCTGTTGAACATTATATCCGTATTTGCGCGATTTCTAACAGCGCAATTTCCTTGAATTTTGAACCACTTATAGCCTATGGAGGCGCAGATAAAAACCTGCAACTCCATTTACTACATTTGAATGGTTCTAATGCACTGGTTCTATGACTTGCAGCCCTGCCCGTCAAGGCTGGCAAATTTAAGTGGAGATATTTATGCCCGAAATTATTTTTAACGGTCCGGATGGCCGTTTAGAAGGTCGTTACCAGCAATCCGCCATCAAGGGCGCGCCGATTGCCATGATCCTTCATCCCCATCCGCAGTTCGGCGGCACGATGAATAACAAGATAATCTACGATCTTTTTTACATGTTCCAGCAGCGTGGTTTCACCACATTACGCTTTAATTTCAGGGGCATAGGCCGCAGCCAGGGTGAGTTTGACCATGGTGCAGGCGAGCTGGCGGATGCTGCTGGCGCGCTCGATTGGGTGCAGTCTATCAATCCGGATTCCAAGTCTTGCTGGGTAGCGGGTTACTCTTTCGGTTCATGGATTGGTATGCAACTTTTGATGCGCCGCCCCGAAATTGAAGGCTTTATCACCGTCGCGCCGCAGCCAAACACCTATGATTTCGCTTTTCTCGCGCCTTGCCCATCATCTGGTCTTATCATTCACGGCGATCAGGATAAGGTAGCGCCGCCAAAAGACGTCCAAGTATTGGTCGATAAACTGAAAAGCCAGAAGGGCATTATCATCACCCAAAAGACCATGGTTGGCGCCAATCATTTCTTCGAAGGCCAGCAGGATGAGATGATCCAAGAGTGCTCAGACTATCTGGACATGCGCCTCGCTGGCGGTGAGCCGGAGCCGCGCCAATTGAAGCGTCTACGCTAACCCCTTGGTTTAGCTAACAAACCACCCGTGACCGGCGTCTTCACGCCGGTCGTTTCCGGGAAAGTAAGCGGCAGTCCTTTGAGCGAGCGCACAGCCAAATAGGCCCAGGCCTCCGCCTCCATCGCCCCGCCATCAAGCTCGGCCTCCTCTGCGCTAATGATAGCCGCACCATGTTTGGCAGCGCCGATTACAAGATCAGCCATAATCATCCGGTTCTTGCGCCCGCCACCACAGATTATCCAAAGCCTAGGCTGCTCCGGCAAATGTTTAGCCGCCGCTAAAATTGACCTAGCAGTAAGTGCCGCCAACGTGCGCGCACCGTCTGACAGTTCTAATCCCGCAACTAAATCAGGCGTAAAGTCGTTGCGATCCAATGACTTAGGAGGTTTCTTATCAAAGAACGGCAGCAGTAGACAGCTGTCAACTATCGCCTCGTCCACAACGCCCTCTGACGCAATCTGTCCGCCGTCATCATATGGCACACCGGCGTTTGCCATTACCCACTGATCAATCAACGCATTGCCGGGACCGGTGTCAAATGCAATCGGATCATCATTCCCGCGCAAGAACGTAATGTTGGAAATCCCGCCAATATTGACGAACGCCACAGAACCATCCGCGCGTTTGGCATTGGCAGCAAGTGCTTGATGATAAACAGGAACCAACGGGGCACCCTGCCCGCCGTGCACCATATCATTGGCGCGCATATCGTAAACCACGGGAATACCAAGCGCATCCGCAAGCCGTTGGCCATCCCCGATTTGCACCGTTAGCCCGCGCTCAGGGCGATGCAAAACCGTCTGGCCGTGAAAGCCAATAACATCAATATCAGACGCGTCAAATTTGTTTTCATTGAGAAATTTCTGCACAGCATCGACATGGAGCGTTGTCAAATCGCTCTCTAAAGCCGCTAAACCTGAAGGTCGCTCAGCGCGCTCCGCAATCATAAAAGCATCTACCAAACCCTGCGCTAGGCGCCCGCGAAATGCGGGATCATAGCCATACTCACAGGCCGAACCTCGAACCACCTCAGCATCGCCATCCGTCTCTATCAACGCCACATCAATGCCATCCATCGATGTTCCACTCATCAGCCCAATCGCCCGCAACAAAGTCATAAATAATGGTCCCGCTTGTCGATTCGCTTTATTCAATGCTAAAGCCGCGCCACTTCTAATTCCAAGCATTTTGCTGAAAGCTAAAGCCATGTCCGCCTACAAATCTGATTTCCTCAACGTTCTCGAAGAACGCGGCCTCATCCATCAGATATCAAACGCGGATGCCTTGGATAAAAAAGTATCTGAAGGAATTATCACAGGCTATGTGGGCTACGACGCTACTGCCACCAGCCTGCATATTGGCAATCTCATCACGATAACGCTGCTGCATTGGCTGCAAGAAACCGGCCATCGTCCCATCACTTTGATGGGCGGCGGCACCTCAATGGTAGGCGACCCTTCCTTCCGTGACGATCAGCGCCAGCTATTGTCGGTCGACAAAATCAACGAAAACATCAGCGGCATAAAGAAGATATTTGGCCGTATGCTAAAATATGGCGACGGCAAAACTGACGCCATCATGGTCAACAATGCCGACTGGCTGATGCAGCTCAAATATGTCGATTTCCTGCGTGATGTCGGCCGCTTCTTTTCGGTCAACCGTATGCTTTCGTTTGACTCCGTAAAGGTGCGCCTTGACCGCGAGCAATCGTTGTCGTTCCTTGAATTCAACTATATGATTATGCAAGGGTATGATTTTGTTGAACTAAACCGCCGCCATGGTGTCACTTTGCAAATGGGCGGCTCTGATCAGTGGGGCAACATTATCAACGGTGTGGACCTGTCTCACCGCATGGGCGAAGAGCAGTTATTTGCCCTCACCACGCCACTTCTCACCACTTCATCCGGCGCGAAAATGGGTAAGACTGCCAAAGGTGCAGTCTGGCTCAATTGTGATTTATTTAGCCCCTATGATTTCTGGCAATATTTCCGCAACACAGAAGACGCCGACGTGGCTAAGTTCCTCAAGATTTTCACGCGCCTCCCTCTCAGTGAAATCACCAAACTCGCAGCCCTTGGTGGCAGTGAAATAAATGAGGCGAAGAAGATATTAGCAACAGAAGCCACTGTCATCGTTCATGGTCGTGAGGCGGCAAACGAAGCGTCGGAAACGGCGCGCAAAACTTTCGAGCAAGGCGGTTTTGCCAGCGACCTTCCATCGGTAGATTTGCCGATGAGCGAGTTAAGCACTGGAATCGGCATCTTAAACATCGTTGTTAAAGCTGGACTTGCCACCAGCAACGGCGAGGCGCGCCGCCATATTCAAGGTGCTGCTGTACGCATCAATGACGATTTGGCCAGTGATGAAAAGCGCATAATTGGAACACATGACATAACTGTAGACGGCGTCATCAAGGTCTCGCTGGGCAAGAAAAAGCACGTGCTAGTCCGCCCAGTATAGGTGTTTACTGAAACTCAAATATTTGTCTGAAAATCCCCGGCGCAATTAACGAAATCGGATTAACGTTTAGCGACGGGGACTTAGCATTACCTGAAAGATTGAAGGTAATTCCGATAAGCCCCTTGTCGCTGCCGTTACCGAGCAATCCGCCTACTAGCGGAATTTCTCCAAACAGCCGGTTGATCCCATAGGCAGGCAGAAATGTACCATTCATATCGATATGGCCCGCAGCATCATAAAGCGTGCCACTGTAGCTAAGACCCACCTGGTCACTGCGTAAAATCCCGTTGTCTAGTTTAAGGTATCCCTTGCCCTTCTCGATAACGGAATAGCCACGCTGGAACCTTACCTTTGATACATCAATTTTTTTCTTGATATTAGTGGATAATTCGCGAGCATTGCCATTGGCGGGCGCGCCAACTATCGCCTTCAAACGAGGCTCACCCACCACGTCAAAATTACTCGCGGCGATCTCGCCTTTGAGAGGTCCGCCGCCATTGGTCGACAAGGTTATGTCAATCCGACCACCACGCATCTTGTCATAAATATCCAAAAACCTTAAAATTGAACCGCCGTCGTCTGACTCAATTTTCACAATTTTTCCAGAGTCCGTAGATTTATTTCTAATTGCAATGGCAGCGCCGTTTTGCGTTGTTGCAGTTGCCACAAACGATGTGACCGTGGCACCTCGCCCTGAATACTCTGCATTCAAATTTTGCAAAACAACGCCGTTAAAACCAACGGCATTGGATATTCCTGCCCGAATACGGATCGGTTCGGACCCGGTCGCCGCAGCGGTCGTAGCAAAACTACCCGTGAGTCGCTTTAAAACCCCGCGCATATCCAAGGATTTTGCCTTGATGATGACGTCATAACCCGACTTTGCGTGGCCAATAGTAACAGAAGCGACATCGTCTCCGCCCAGCGAAACGCGGGAGAAATCTGCTGAAACAAACTTAGTACCCGAAAGGTTGATGTTTCCAGCAAAACTAAAACTGTCTCCTATGAGCTTAAAATCATTAATTAGTGTCTGATCTTCGCTACGATCCATGGAAAAGCTCGCAACTGCACCAATGCCTTTACCCTTTGACCAACCAATCCATGGAAGGTTGATGGTGGCATTTTTCAGGTCGGCGGAAATGTTTCGTGTTCCGTTTTTGCCTGTGGTGTAATCAACCGAAACAGGCCCCTTTAGCAACGTCGCCAACCCGGGCAATAACACTGCCCGCGACTTATCATCGAGCAGGAGTTTCGCAGAAACCTCCTGACCACCACTGATGCCATCAAGTGGCTGCGACACGGAAATTTCCGCTTTTATACCATTCAGCAATCCACTTGCATTTAATATTGCCAAGTCTTTGGTTACATCAAGTGTTCCAGTTGCGTCTGTCAGTGTCTGACCATTAAATGGCTTATCCACATCAAGGCCGTCAAATTTGACCTGCGCCCCCCACGTAGTGGTGATATCACTATGGACGTTGGATAGCGGGAATCGTGCTGAAATGCTGGCCACTGCCTGCCCGTGCAGATCGCTGGCAACGACTGGTGCTTTAGCTAACGCATATAAAGGTTCACGATTGGCAACTTCAGCAATCGCGCCAGCATCTCCGGTTACATCTACATTTAGATCGGTTACAATGGGCTGTCCCGGCGTGGACGGTATGCTCATTTGTCCATTTGCGATTGAAAGCGTCCGACCGTCGTCAAGATAAGCAACACCGGAGTCTAACTTAATCTCAGTCGTAGAACCGCGCACTGCGACATGACCTTGCGCAGATCGTATGGGTGGCAACTTCCCAGCTAGGTCAAATCTAGTATCGCGAACATCAAAGTCGGCGCTCAACTCATCGGCATTTAGCGGAAGCAAACTATTTGCCGGGTCACTGAAATACCCGGAACGAAATGCCACATCTATAGAGGAGTTTTCAATCGTACCGCCGTACACATGGTCCAGAACCCAGTGGCGCGCACCACTACCAAATACTGATGGCCAAAGCTGCTTGGCGTCCGTCACGTTTATCTTAGGAATTTGAAATGAAAAAATGCTTTCTGGGGAACCGCCAGCAAAGCGTAGCGATCCCTTTCCTTGTATTTCGCCGCTCAGTGTTCGCGCGGAAATTTGCTCGAAATTCAGCGTTGCAGTTTGCGGATTAACATCCCCGGCGACACGCAGCGCATATGATACCCTGTTCTCCGGCGAATCTGCCGGCTGCAATTCACCACGGTCTGAAACGATTTCAAAACGATATGGATTATCGCCACTGGCGATCGGTCGGGCGGCTGGTGCAATGGCACCGGTAACAACAGTAGTATTCTTGCCAAACACAAATGTGGACGGCAAAATCTCGATCTTTTCAGTACCTTCTAAAAACTGGAACTTGGCTAATACCGAGCCTTCAAGTTTAACCCTGTGCTTGGTAACACCAATAAAATCAGGTAGATACGCTGAAACAACAATTGACTTTTTGCCATTTTGAAGGCCCGTTTCAAGTTGCAAGGTTGAATTGGCATGGAAGACATTTTGCTGATCTTTGGTTATACTCACATCAGAGCCAAAACTTAAGCCAGTCATTTTGAACGATAACCGATCATCACTTGCTACCTGTCCAGAAAGCAAAATTGATTGGCCAGCAAACTTCATGCTGCCGCTAAATTTTATTCTCTCATTCTCGTCCTTAGACAAGATAACGCGAGGCAGTGTAACATGTCCCAAAGCGATCAATGGACCACCGCTCAAATCTGCATTCGTCACCACAAGTTCAGTGATACCCTTTGCACGAAACTGGGTGGTCAAATTGTCCACGAAATCATAAACAATCACCGCCGCCGGACCAGCCACATATAATCCGTCTTGGCGTTTAAATTTTTGCAAAATGCCGCTGTCGCCTGCCGATACTTCGGGCAACACCACGTCAATATCCTCAATCTCAATCCGGCCAATATCTATATTTCCAGATAGTAGCGAAATGGCCTTCATGCCCATTTCAACGCGGCCAACAGTTCCCCTACCGTTCTCGCCGACGTTGCCACGAATTTTAAAGTCTAAGGCAGAAGCCTGAAATGCCAAATTACCGGATTGGTCCACCGAAAGCCGTGAATCGCCTAGAGTAGTATCAACATTGCGTCCGGCAACAGCTCCAAGCTCTTTACGCGTAACATCGGTGAGATAAGAATTTGAAATCCCTGTGGTCGCCAGAATTGCCGCAAAAGCTGCAAACACTAGGAACCCGACAACCAAAGATCCAAAAGCGAACCTGACGACCAAATGCACTAACCAGACCGCAAATCCGCCAAGGGAATTAGTTCGCTTGGCCGACGGCAGGGCATTGAGATCTTGACGATCACGCTTCGAAAACCGCACCCACCTGTTTTTTCCGTTGGTAACTATCTGCGTTTTCCTCAAATTTAGAATCATCAGTCGCCGTTTTGTCAAACACACTATATGTA
>JAYSWX010000028.1:0-2191 GCA_043717855.1 Phyllobacterium sp. | reverse complement strand
GATGATCGGCGAAGTCATTGGTGCGCTGTGGCCATTGCTGTGTCTAGTTGTTTTGCTGGTATTTGGTGAGTTCTTTTATAACTCCATCTTACATCGGTTCGGCCATAAACTTGCGTTATTGCTCAGTGTATGTGCCAGTTTTTATCTGACAACAGTCTGTTATCGTGCAGCACATTGGGCAGGGCTTGCTTTGCTGCATGTTGAAGACACCCACACTGACGATGAGTAGGCCCTACTCCACACTCCCCGTAAACCTGTCAAACGCCGCCAGATCGATAAACAAGCACCGCTTGCTGTTGCCACCAATTTTCAGCATTTGCCTATTTGAAGGATTTTGGATGACAATATCAGAGGGCGCTTGTTTAAGCGCGCCGAACCAGCCACCCTTCAAAAATTCCGTGTCGGCAAATATTTTGGTTAGTTGCGTGCCGTCCACTGGCACGGCCAAACAGCGGCGCGGCAGGTCGAGCGAGCGTATGCTTTCATCCGCCGCGCCTAAATTGACCAATGCCAGCCGCTCACGAGCTGCTTGCAGGCTAAAATCACCTAATCGGAATTGATCGCAAACCCCGCCCACAATCGGCTTCTGACCATCCCGCCACGCATCAATGGGGCTATCCATCAATATATTGAGGCACTTGTGCCAGTTTTCCAGCGTTTCGTTGCGCTCAAGCGCGGTCGCCTCCTGAACGATCATCCCTAGCGCCTCATCATCATAGACCGGAAGCCCTATCGATACCAACGCCTCGGCGCCGACAAGCATTTCAGCCGCAGCCAGCAGCGTGCCAAATGTATCAATTTCACGCGCATCAAACTTCTGTGCGTGCAGCGCCCGCCAGTAATTAGGCATCAAAACTTTGTTGAAATTGTCCCACCCGTCAATCACTTGTCGCAGCATCATGCGCCCGTCTTCATCTTTAATGATTGGCGCTTTGCGCGGACCGTCTTGAGGCTTCAACTTTTGCAAATTAATAATCGCCATGCGGCTTTTGTCTTGACCGCCCATTGGCGGCGGGTTGATCGCCGAAAAGAAAAACGACGTGAACATTTTGAATGTCGCGCCCTCATGGTCAGAACCGCCGCGTGAAATATCACCACCGCTATAGGCGATACGGGCCAGCTCAATCACGCTGGTTGCTTTGGTAGAACCGCTCTTGGCTTCCAATTCATCCACCAAAAACGGCAATGCATCATGCTTCACCTTTTGGTAAATCCCCGCAGCCGTTGTGTCTGCGGCGGTATAAACCAACTTGTGAAATACACTGGTAATCAATTCATGCAGCGTTGATTTGCCGACGCCTTTGCCGCCTGTGGTGAAAATAATTGGTCGCGCCTTCAGCGCACCACCCATGAGCGACGTTGCAAACCAGCCGAGAACGAGCACTGGGTCAAGATACGGCCGCTGCCACGACCATGTTTTCAGCTCCTCAAATATTCGCTGCGCTGGGCTTTCGTGCTGCTCAATTGGTGCATCCCAAGGGATAATGGTTGGCATTTGGCGGGTGTAAAAGTGATCGTCAATCTTCGCTGGCCGTGCCGCCTTAATCTTATTTTGCCCTTCTTTCATGTAAATTTTTTCGCCGGAGTGCCACAAAAAATCACCCGCGCTATTGGTCCAGCCGCCGCGACCTCTATGGTGTGTATGTGGGTCGAAATCCGGTCGTTCGGAGGATATTTGGATTAAACACGTTGCCATTTTTTGCACTTCCAGCCGATCAACAGCTGGTGGCAGCGTCTTTTTCTCGCCTGTCTCCGGATCAACAACCTCTTTGCCTTTTTTAGCCCACCCGGGAAACGCCCAATACGCATACCACGTGTACGGCGCGAATAGTCCAACCAAAGCCGCTTGGTCCCATTTTTCCATTTTTCGCAGGTGTCCCGTCGCAGAAATGCACCAAACTGCGCCCTCTTCGTCGCGACCGACGACTTGCACAGGGCATTTTGGTGGCAAGTTCTCAAACGGAAAACCACCCCATGCACCAGGTCTAATGCCATCGAAGGGCATTGAGAAGTTATGCAAGCGCGGCAGGCCTAAATCATCGCCTTGCGCCTTGTTAAACGCGGTCACAAATATCGCGCGTATGGCCTTGCAGCCGGTTTGCGTTTTTAATGCCATGTCAGTCTTTCAAATGCGGGAATTGTGGCGCGGCATCCCCGCCGCGCCATGCGTATCACTGGCCGGAAAAGCCGC
>JAYSWX010000027.1:0-14474 GCA_043717855.1 Phyllobacterium sp. | reverse complement strand
CTGGTTGATTGACTTAACGAGCGTGAAACCTTCATAAAGCGTTGAAATAGATAGATATATCCGCTTTGTTGCAGATACAGTTTATGAAGTCGGGGACTTATGGCAAAGCCAATGAGGTTTTTGTTAACGCTGGTCGCATATTGCAGCCTTGTGTCTGCGTCCGTCGCTGTGGAAATGCTCGCCAACAATAGCTTTGAATTACCTGTTGCACCTGCAAACGGGAACAATTTTTATGCGACAATTCCGAGCTGGACGATTGTAGACTCGCCATCAGTTACTAACCCTGCCAATATTATCAAACCTTTTGCCGGTTATGCCCCTAACCCCACCGTCACGCCCACTGGGGGCGGGCTGCAATATTTCGATATCAGAGGCACAGGCGGGTTTGTGAAGCAGAGCGTGACCTTCCCCTCCCAAGGCGTGGTTTCGCTCGGTGCATGGTTTTCTTTGCGCGATGTCGTTCAAAACCTCTCAAACGGTTACATTAGACTGAGAGTGGGCACGGTCGGAGCCGTTGTGGCAACGGCACCGGTTTCATTTACCACCGCAGACCCCCTCGGACTTTGGAAGCGCGCTTCGGTTACGAACATTCCCGTTTCGGCGGGCACGTACACGATCGAAATATTTATGGATAACTTCCACAATATTGATCTTGCAAACTTGGATTTCCTCGCCACAACTATTGCTGTGACAAAAACTGCCGGAACATTGGTTGATAGCGACGGCAACGGGCCCGACGAAGGTGATACACTGCCCTATAGTTTCACTGTTAAAAATACGGGTGACCTAGCCCTGACAGGCGTTACAATCGCTGACCCCTCAGCTACGATCTCCGGCGGACCGATTGCATCTCTGGCTGCCGGGGCCACCAATAGCACGACATTTACCGGCAGTTACATCCTCACCCAAGCCGATTTTAATGCCGGACAGAAAACCAACCAAGCCACCGCCTCCGGCCTGCCGCCCTTTGGCACCACTGTTACTGATTTATCCGACCCGCTTAGTCTAACGGGTAACGCGCCGACGGTCACGCCGCTGACAAAAATATCAAAATTACAAATGACCAAATCCGCCAATAGAGCCGGACCGCTCACCGTGGGAACAGTCATTACCTATTTTTACGATGTGAAAAACACCGGCAACCAAATCATGACAAGCGTGACATCAAGCGACGTTCACAACGGCTCCGGCACATTGCCAGTTCCCGCCAACGAAATTCTGCTGACCGATGTTGCACCCTTGAGTGATTCAACAGACGTCCCTCCCGCAAACAGCCAATGGTCCACACTCGCGCCGGGCGACACAGTAAGATTTTCAGCAAACTACACCGTCACACAAACCGATATCGACCTGCTGCAGTGAATTTTGTTGAAGGCGCGGGTTTGTGACGATGGCGTATATCTACGCGATGACCGACTCGCAGTCAAGGACTTTTTTCCTATTTTTTGTAATTATTGATCGTAGGTAATTCGATCTTTTTAGGATGTCTGACCTCAAGACGCTAAACGGTGAAGGTGGTGCAAGTGGAAAATTTGGAAACCCTATCCATAGGGTTTTCCATGCGCCCAGTTTTTATGCAGTGGTCTGTGACAGTCTGAATTAGACGACTCACGCGTATAATAAGCTTATCTAATACTGTCGCTATTGGATGACCTTCGTAAACCGGCGTGTTACCGAAAGCTATTTGGCCGGATATGCGCATCTTTGCATCAGGGTGCAACTTAGTTATGCTCCCATCAGGCCCAAGTTCCGATATCCTCATGCCCTCATTGAGGTTGCCACCACCATCCAAAATTATTGCGACAATGCAATTTTTGTAAGAAAAGTGTTCGGCCCCTGTGAACTGTCCACGATTCGCTGTAGGAATGAGTTCAACGTGCTTGTCGATAATGGCTAACGGGAAAATAGAGTAAAGCTCGTAATCACCCTCAGGGTAAGGATTTTGACCGAGAATTAGCTCAATGAGATCATTATCCAGGCCTTCAATTTTCCCGACATTACGTTTCGATCCTGGTTTCGTTTTTTTTCGCTTAGCGAAATCATCGTCAGTTTCACCGCAGGCGGCAAGCCTTAGCTCGCTAACATTCTGTCCACTGGGGAAGTAAATGTTTCTGAGTTTGCTTTTGGTTACGCCCGACATTACCGCTAATTTGACGGCAATTTGATCTAAGCTAGAGCGGAGATGATAGATTATCTCTGCAGAAAGCACATGGATTATCTCGGGTGGATAGTCAGGAATGCGGGCAACGGCGAAACGCTGCCCAGTCGCGGCATCAATCTCAGGTTCGACCGTTGGCTGGCACTGCTGCCAGAAGTTAGCTTCAATCCCACTCATTTCGAGAAGTAAAAACTTCGCGCGTTCGATTTTGAGTAATGGTCCATGGAAATCTGACTTGAACATATCTGAGCTCTCATGAACGAATATTGCACATATCCAAAAAAACCACATCAAGTCGCCAAACCCAATATGGTAATCGCAACACAATGCGTCTGATTGCAGAAAATAAATAAACGTAATTTAAAAAATACATTTACCAGACGCAGAAACTCGGACCACTGGCACTGTCTACAATGAAAGTGCGAGGCACTTCACATCAAGTCATCAATTTTTGATTGTACCACCTTGTACCGTATAACTGCGGCGACGCCAAGGACTTATTTCCTACAACACCCCTACGCCCCTTACCTCAGCTTCCCACTCGCATGGCCCAGCATCGTATAAACCTTGCCCGTATCAGACGTCAGATAAGTCTGCGTCATAATCTGGTCGCGGTCGTTGCGGGCTACGTCTTGTAGCAGGCGCTCGAAGTCTTCGACGTAGCGGTCGACTGCCGAGCGGAAATCTCCATCGGTTTGGTATTTGCGGCGGATTTCGTCGAAGGTTTGCTGGCCTTTGAGCGTGTAGAGGCGGCGCGTGAAGACGTTGCGTTCGCCGCGACGGTAGCGCTCCCAGAGTTCCACCGAGGCTTCATGGTCAATGGCGCGGGCGATATCGACCGACAGCGAATTGAGTGATTCGACCACATGGAGCGGTGAGCGGGCAGCGGGCGCAGCAGCGCGGGGAGCGACCGGGGCTTCATCACGCGAGGCGCGTTGCAGCAGGTCTGATACCCAACCATTACCGGCAGGCGCTGCCGCCTTTGGCATTTGCGGGGCCTCGATTGGCAATGTGCCGCGAAGCTGCGGCTCCGGCGCACGGCGCGGGGCGGGTTCCACATAAGCCGGTTCACTGCGCGGCTCTTGGCGTATTTCCTGACGAACTGGCGCGGCGCGGGCTGTGGAGGCTGCCGCTATATCAAACGCCCTGCCCGATTTGCCGACGATTTCTGACAATTCTTTCAACGCGCCAATTTGCTCGGCGACGGCGCGGCGCATGGTTTGCGAGGAAAGCCGTGTTTCTTCCGGCAATTCCAACACGCCTTTGCGCAGTTCCGCGCGCGTTTCTTCCAGTTCGGCCTTAATTTCGGCAGCGGCGCGGCGGGCATCGTTTGGCATATCTTTGACGCTTGCCTTGATATCCGCCTTGGCGGCCTCGATTTCGGCGCGGATTTCGGCCGTGGCGCGGCGTGCGCTTTCCGGCATATCCGCCACGCCGTTTTGAATTTCCTGTTTCGCCGCTTCAATCTCCAAGCGGATTTCGATGGCGGTTTTGCGCATGTCCTCGGTGGCGCCGGCAAAGCGGCGGGTCGCCTGCTCCACGACTTCTGCCAGCGACGCCTTCATGCCTTGTGTCGATGACTGGGTGCGGCTTTCAGCGCGATCAAAGGCGGATGATACCAGCGTTTCAAACGAGCGCAGTGTATTTTCAATGTCTTCCGAGCGCTTGACCAAACCAACGGCCAGCGATTCCAGTGCCGCCTGCCGGTCTTCCAACGTGTGGCTTAGCGAACCTTGCGCGGCGGCGAGCAAATCTGAGGCGGACGCCAACACGCGGCCATGCTCATCAAAGCGGCTGGCAATGGACGCCACTTCCTTCAATGTGCCGGATGAAATCTCACTGAGGCGATTGACATTGCCTTCAAGCATCCGCGTCGATGTCGATATTTGGCTGGCAGCCTTTTCGCCCTGCGCAACAAAATTGTCGCTGAGAGTGGCAAAGCCCGCCGTCGAGCCGGACAGCTGTTCGCCAACGGCACCCAAATTGGTGTGCGCCATATCGATCAGCTGGCCGAGCTTGGAATTGGAAGCTGACAAGCGGTCGATCAGATCGGTCACGCCGCCTGCCAAATCTGAACGGGCGGCGGTCATGGCGTTGACTGTCTCAGCCGTGCGGCTGGCCAGCATTTGCACCATAACAGCGTTTTCGTCGCGCAGGCGTTCCGTCGCGGCCTTGGTTGCCGCCTCGAGTTGGGCCGTAACGGTCCTGCCGCTTTCGGACAAGCTGGCCACAAGCGGCTTGGCGGTCTCGTCCAAGATGCGGACGATTTCGGCGGAGCGGTCTGCCAGCATTGCTGTCAGCTCATTGGTCTTGCCGTCAATTACCAGCGATGTGCGATCAGCCTCGCTGCCGATTGCTTTGTTGAGCGCGGCAATGGAAGAGGCCGAAGCATTAGCGCGGGCATCAAGCTCTGCGGACACCTGATGGACGCGCGCCATGATGCGCTGGTCCGCGCCATCCAAGGCGGCGATGATTTCGTCGGTCTGACCGGTGAAGGTTTTGGCGTTCGCCACCACCCGCGCCTCGAGGCGCTGTTCGGCCTCTGCAATACCGGCTGCCAAGCGTTCGGCAAAGTCCGCGCTGTGCTGTTCAAGGCGCGCTGCGTAGTTTGAAGAATGACCATCCAAGGTGGCATTGGCGCGGAGTGATTCTTCGGCGATTGCGGCGGCAGCTTCACGAACGCGATCACGCAATGTACCCGCCATGACGGATGCACTGGTCTCGAGCGAGTTGCGCACGGCCTCCACCCCGATTTCGAGCGCACGGCGCATCGTGTCTGTGCGCTCTTCAATGGCGCCGGTTTGGCTGGAAAGTGCTTTTTCAACGCGCCCGATTTCAGCGTTAATCGCTGCTTCAATTTCTGTGCGCGTGGTGATGACGCGTTCCAGATCATTGGCAATATTGGCAGAAATTTCATCACGCGACTGCGCAAAGGTTTGGCTAAGTGCAACCAACCGGTCATCCAATACATCGCGCATCTTTTCAGTCTGCGCGGCAATATTGTCGGCGACTTCATTTGCCTTATTATCCAATACTGAATTTAACTCATCTGTACGAATGGCAATTGCATCGGCAACAGTGTTTGCACGGGCATCCAAGCCTGCGTGCAATTCTTGTGTGCGCTGGGCAATATGGTTGGCTATAGTCAATGAGCGTTCGTCAAGACCTGTAGTCAGCTCACTTGAGCGTTGAGCGATATGATCGCCGATGGTCTGTGTCTTCTCATCAAATAGTGTCCGAAGCTCTTGCGTCGTGCGCTCAAGATGGCCAGCGACAGCGCTAGCATTGGAAACCAGCACGTTGCGCATCTCATCAGTATTGCTTGCAAGAGTACCCGCAACGGAGGCAGTACGCTCATCCAGCATTTGGCGCATCTCATCAGTATTGCTTGCAAGAGTACCAGCAACGGAGGCGGTACGCTCGTCAAACATTTGGCGCATTTGTTCAGTCTGCACTGACATGCCAGTAGAAACAGCTTCGCGTGCTTCATTTAATACTGAGGAATGCAGCGCATGACCTTGCGCAAACGCCTGTTCTACTTCACGTGCGCGTGTCGACATTGCCTCGTGTCCATCAGCAAATGTCTTGGAAATGTCACGTGTGCGTTCTACCAACGTTTCGTTTAACATCCGTGCCCGCTGGTCAAGTGCTGAATTTAGGCGTTCGGAGCCAATATCCAGCGCTTCGGCACGGGTTTCAAACTCAGAAATCAAAGATTTGCTGCGTGCATTCATTGTATTTTCAAGATTAGCCAAGCGCACATCAAACTCACCGGTAAGAGTTTGCGTGGCAGAGCCAATAACGGACAACATACCGTCTGTACGGCTACCAAGATGACTACCAATATTATTGGACGCTTCATTAAGCAAGGCAATCATTGACTGTGTGCGCCCGTCCATCGTTTCAGATAGATTGCCGGTTGCGTTGGTTAGCAGCGAAACCATGGCTTCAGTGCGGCTATCGAGCGTCTGGCCGAGAGTTGACGATAGTTGTTCTGCCTGCTGACCAAGCGCCAGCACACGGGTATCCAGCAGGCTGGCAAATGCCGCGCCGGATGTCGTGATGCGGCTTTCAATTTCATCTGTGCGCGAACCAATGGCCTGATAAATCTGGCCACCGCTGTCATTAATGCGGCTCACTAGCGACTCACCAGACTGATTTATAGTCATCGTTAACTGGGTGGACGCGTTCAGCACATTTTCGCGAATGATATCGCTGGCCTGTGTCAGTTCGTCTTTCAATTGTTCATGCGAACCGGAGATGGACGCACGCACACGTTCAGCGTGGCTTACAATAGATTCTCGCTCTTGGCTCAAATCATCGACCAGCGAACGGATGCGAATTTCATTGTCTGAATAGGCGCGCTCAAGTTCGTGGACTTCGCTGTTTACCAGCGTTTCTAGTTCACTAGCGCGCGCCAGTGTGCGCTCAATGCCCTCGCTCATCGCAGCCACTTCGCGGCGCACCGCTTGGCCAACAGCCATAACCCGGTCCTGCGCAACTGTTTCCGGCTCGGCCAGCCGGTATGCTACTTCTGTCATCGATTGGGCAGCAATGCGCAATTCTTGTGCGCGCCGGACCATGATTGAAAATGCCCAAAACAATATGACGGGCAAAATGGTGGCTATTATCAGTGTCAGGCCAGCCGGTGTTAGCATAAAACGAGAAATATTGGCCGGTAAAAATGCATCAGAACCATAAAATGCGTAAGCTAAATAAAGGCTTACGCCAACCCAAAGCACACTCATCAAGCCTGTCATCCAAAATAGTGTATTTGGCAGACGGCGATTCAGGTTACGCAGGGCGGAGGCATAATTGCGCTGATTGTCGTCATTTGCGGCAGGCGGAAGTTGTAGCGACGGACGAGTGGATTCGCCACCATTGTTGCGGTTCGCTAGATCAACAAACGGTTTTGGCGCATTTGCTGGTTTTGCAAATTCATGCTCCGTGGCTGCCTTAGCAGGCTTTGACATCTGGGGTGCTGTGCTTGGCAATTCGCTACGCCGCGCGTCATCAAAAGAACGTGCCGCGACGGGATCTAGTGTCGGTACAGCTTCTGCAAAATCTGAACCAAGTTCAGTTTCTGACAAATCCAGCGCAAAATCGTCGAAATCCGAACCATCGGCAAAGTCTAACTTCAAAGCCTTCTCGAGTTCGGCTTCGACGTCTTTGCTGAGCTTTTCGCCAATAGATTTGCGTGCCATGTCGTTTACTTCTGCCAATGTTGTGTGTTGGATTGCAGCCAAAATAAATGACCCAAACCACTCTCGCTATGAATATTGTAGTGTTTTAAACGGGGGTTGGGAACCTAAAATTCCCCGATTGGTTAAAAGTTTAAATATAAGGTTAACACTTGAACCCGCCAAACCAACAAATATTTCCGGCTGAAACAGTGTTTATCCCCTGCTTAGTCAGGCGGAGTTAAATTAAAAAGTGGGCATATCGCGTTTAAATTTTGCTGGCGGCCCAGCTCACCAAGTCAATAGCCACCTTATCAAAGGCGGCGTCTAGGCCACGAACGAACGCATCAGATCCAGTGCCTACGGGCACTGCTGCAGAAAATATTTTTGACGACCCCACGTCGCCTGTCCGGTCGTTGAGCAGCTTTGCAAATATTTCAACAGTCGCGACATTGCGTCCAGCAGTTTGAATTTCGAACGCACGAATATCGGTTATAACCTGATAATCAATGGCAAGCCCTTCACCGGGACGCCCTACTCCGCCAAAACGACCGGAGTTTTCAAAAGCCTGAACCAGCCTCGCCTGCACAATTTTTGGTAAGCGATCGCCCCATTGCGCGCCGCCTAAATATTGAATTGACGAGGCGTCACCGCGAATAACAATGTTTTCGCTATCCAGCGCTTTGAGTGCCTGTGGTTCGGCTATTAAAATTTGTATCTTCGCTTTACGGCTTCCCTTGGTTGTCACGTCTGGTACGGCAAGGTCGTAAGTATCCAACGCCTTATTGCTGCCACTGCCAAGACTCGAACATCCAGCAAGCGCGGTGAGCAGCAGCACTACAACACTGTTATGAAAGCTATTTGCCTTCGTCACGACAATACCCCCGCCAGAAATTGTCCGGCATCAAAATAATAATTAACGTCTTGCAGAGTCAGACAGGCCAAGTCAACGACGGTTGCGGCCGTTATAAACCGGAACCGACCCCGTCCCGCCAAAAATCAAGCGTTGCGGATTTTTTTGTAGTTCAGAAATTGCTTCCTCAATTCGTGACACGGAACGTTGCGTGTTCTGAACTAATGAATCTACATTGTTCAAACCTCGACCGGAGAATTTTGCCAGTCCATCAGTGATAGGACCCAGCTTTGCATTCAAAGTGTCCGCCACCTGCCTAAAGGCAATAAGCGTAGATTTTGCCTCCGCTACCAATCCCGCGCCCTGACCATCGGTCGAACCCAGAAACGCCGATACCTTAACTAACACGTCGTCAAAAAGTTCCCTTGTGTGGCTGAGTTTGTCCGTGAAATCTTTGGTATTGGCAACGATTTGATCAATATCTTCCGCTCTTGCACCTATTTTCGTGGTCGTTTTGCTTATGTCTTCCATCGCGAGCTTGGCAGACTTTGCTGTTTCCTCGATATTGGAAATGGCCGAGGCAACCTTGGTCGCGTCCGTCGCATTTAAAATCTTGTCAAGGCCGTCCAAGCTTTGGGAGGCTTTCTCCGAAAACGCGTTGATAGACTGCACGGTTTTGCCGATTGATTCTGTGAGCTTCTTGATATCGCCGCTGGATGCTGCGAGGTCCGTAGAGACTTTATCAGCATTTGCTAAAATATGGTCCACTTTGGCTTTGTCGACAGTTTTTAGTAATTCTTCTGCCGTCGTAAGCGTGGATTCCAGCCGCCCGGATACCGAGGTTAGCGTTTTAGACAAGGTACCAACGCTCGACAAAAACTCATCGATACCATCCGCATTTTTGGCTAGCGCATCAGAGAATTTTTGTGCGTTCGCAAATGTTTCAGTCAATGGCTGACGGTTGTCTTTTACAAAACCGTCAAGACCATTCAGCACTTGGTCCGCCTTTTTGGCAATGTCCTGCGCTTGATTTATAAGGTTGTTTACCGCGCCTGGATCGGCATCAATGTGCGGCGTTTCGCCGGTAATTTCTGCTGCTTTCAAAAGGTTAATAGCATTCGGATCTCCACCTTTTAATTCAATGTAGGCTTGGCCCGTAAGCCCTTGAAAACCAAGAGTTGCTTCTGTTTTGAAGGTGATTGGCGTATCACTGTCAACTTCAGTGTCGGCAATTACGCCCTTAGGATTTTGAGCGTCAATGGCGAGACGTTTCACCACACCGACCTTGATGCCATTGAATAGCACTTGGCTGCCAACAGACAACCCGGTTACAGACCCCGGGATACGAATTTCAAGTTTGGCACGATTGCTGCCATCACCAAATTTGGCAATCCAAAACACGAAGCCAAATGACGCTAGCAATACTGCCAGCGTGACGATCCCCACCACAATATAGTTGGCACGAGTTTCCATCTATCGGCGTGCCCCCGCCATTTGGCGAGCGCCAGAAATCGCGCGGGCACGCGTGCCGCGGAAATACTGTTTCACCCAGGGAAGTTCAGATTGGAGCATATCCGCGATTGGTCCTTCTAGTATCACTTTACGATCACCTAACACCGCTATCCGGTCGCATACGGAAAACAGGCTGTCGAGGTCATGCGTCACCATATAAACGGTTAACCCTAAAGTGTCGCGCATATTTGCAATTAGATCATCAAATGCCGCAGCGCCAATCGGGTCTAGTCCCGAGGTCGGCTCATCGAGAAAAACAATGTCCGGATCCAGCGCCAAGGCGCGCGCCAGCGCCGCACGCTTTATCATTCCACCAGAAAGCTCGGACGGTAATTTCGCCGCAGCGTCTTGCGGCAGGCCAACCATGGCAATTTTGAGGTTTGCCAACTCCAGCATAAGCTTGGGCGACAAATCCAGATATTCGCGCATGGGAACCATTATGTTTTCTGCAACCGTGAGCGCCGAAAACAGCGCGCCGTGCTGAAACAGCACCCCCATGCGCATGTCAATTAATATCTTTTGTGCGTCGGAAACATCATCGATATTTTGTCCGAACAATTCAATCGTGCCGCTCTGTTTGCGTGTCAGCCCCAATATCGCACGCAAGAGTACGGATTTACCGGCACCGGACGCGCCGACAAAGCCCAATATTTCACCCTTGCGAACGTCCAATGACAGGTGGTCAAGCACTTTGCTTGCGCCAAAGGACACACAAACATCTTTGGCGCGGATAATAATATTGCTGTCGGTGGTTTTGGCGCTCATCAGCTCAGGTGATCCTCAATTCAAGCACGGCGTTTAAAAGTCAATTGCGGCATAAAACATAGCAAATAGCCCATCCACGACGATAACTACAAATATGGATTTCACCACCGAAGCCGTGACGTGGGTTCCCAGTGACTCTGCGCTACCGCCCACTTTCATGCCTTCAACAGATGCCATTATGCCAATAATCATTGCCATGAAGGGCGCCTTGATAAGGCCCGCAAAATAAGTGCTTAAGTCTATAGCTTCCTGAAGGCGGGCTATGAAAGCAGCCGGAGGAATGCCGGAATAGGCCCACGTCACCATTGATGCGCCAAACAGGGCCGTAAGGTCTGAGACAATTGTCAACAGGGGCAATGCAATCACCAGCGCGACAAGACGGGGAAACACTAACACACCGACCGGGTTTAGCCCAATGACCGTCAACGCATCGATCTCTTCGCGCATCTTCATTGAGCCAATTTCGGCGGTTATGGCACTTCCAGAACGGCCCGCGACCATGATCGCCGTTAAAAGTACACCGATCTCGCGCAAGACCAGAACACCGACCAAATCAACCACGAAAATTTCAGCGCCAAAAAAGCGCAATTGAAATGCGCCCTGCTGCGCAATAATGGCACCAATAATTGAAGACATTAAAATTACAACGGGAAACGCGCCAATACCCATGCGATCAATTTGGTGCACTATCGCTGCCGGACTGATGCCGTGGCCGCGCCCAAGCTTCATCTGCGCACCGCGAACAGTAGACCCAAGCATGTGCATGGCCATTAGAAAGTCCGTGCCCGTTGAGGCCATCGCCCGACCTAACTTCTCAAACAGCATAGAGAAAAGGCTCGCATCCAGGTTCGCTGCCTTTGCAATCTCAGAATCAGGTGCTTTAGCGACCGCTTCCATCAAAATTTGATGCTCACTGGTTATGCCGGAATAGGAGATTTCAGCGCCGGATTTGGACAGCGCCTTGACCGTGCGTTGAATGATCCAAGCGCCCGCAGTATCTAAACCGCGCATCCCCTTGAGATCGATCTGTACGGCCTTCAATGGCTTTGCTTCAAGGCCACGCATCACATCATCAACCTCGCCAACCAGACGGGTTGTCCAAAAACCTGTCAGCGACAGTTGGGCGGATTCATCCTTAGTCTCTTCAAAGGAAACCGCCGCTGAAAGCTTTTCTACGGTTTGTGTCTGTTTGATTGCTTTTGTTGCCATGCCACATGCTTATAGTTTGAATGATGAACTGTCATTTCGAATCGCTGAGTTGCACATGAATATAAAATTACATGCGTTCGTCGAATCCTTTCCGATTTCGGGGAAATTTGTCATCTCGCGCGGCTCAAAAACTGAAGCAAAAGTTGTCCGTGTTGTACTAAGAGAGGGCCTCTACTCGGGTACGGGCGAGTGCGTTCCCTACGCCCGTTATGGCGAGAGCGTGGAAAGCGTGCTCGGCCAAATAGAGACCGAACGGGCGGCGATTGAGCGCGGATTGACGCTAGAATTGCTGCAAACGCAACTGCCTGCCGGCGCGGCGCGCAATGCCATTGACTGCGCCATGTGGGATTTGGAGGCCAAGCGCAGCGGGATCGCTGCGTTCGCAAAGGCGGGTTATCCTGCGCCCCATGCCGTTACGACTGCCTATACACTTTCGCTGGGAACACCGCACGAAATGGCAGCTGCGGCAAAGGCAGCAGCGCACCGCCCGCTTCTGAAAATAAAAGTGGGCGGTATTGGCGATATGGAGCGTTTGCGCGCAGTTGCCATGTCTGCCCCCAACTCGCGCATCATAGTTGACGCAAATGAAGGCTGGACGGAACAAAATATTGAAGAGAATCTGGCGCTGGCGGCATCGCTCGGTGTGGTTTTGATCGAGCAACCGCTGCCCGCCGGGCAAGATGCAATGCTTGCAAAAATTGCACATTCCGTTGCGATTTGCGCCGACGAAAGCGTGCATCAAAGCGCCGATTTGGCGTCGCTTGCGGATCGCTATGATGCAGTGAATATCAAGCTGGATAAATCCGGCGGGTTGACAGAGGCCATCAAGATGCAACGGCTTGCACGCCAAACCGGCATGAAAATCATGGTGGGCTGCATGGTTGGAACATCCCTTGCCATGGCGCCTGCGCTCATATTGGCGCAGGACGCGGACTTTGTGGATTTGGACGGGCCGTTGCTTTTGGCCAAGGACCGTGAACCGGGCCTCGTTTATAACGGCTCCATTGTATCACCGCCAACCACCGCGCTTTGGGGATAGGTCGCTTGCGCGGCCTTTTTATAGGCATGGGCGAACCAAAATGCACATCCAATGCCAGCGGCACTAACCAGCGTCATCGCGTAAAAGCCATGCCCGTGATAGGCGGCATAGAGCGGCCCTGACCCGAACATTGTGATGACCATAGCCACGCCGTGTATGAATACCGTGATGCCCTGCGCGGCGCTTGCTTGCTCCTCCGGCACTGACACTGCCAAAAAGTTTTGCATGACAATGTAAACCGCGCCAAAGCTGAATGCATGTAAAACTTGGATTGCCGCGAGGCTATAAAAGCCCAATTGCAGTGCCTCGGCGTTGGCAAAAAGTACCCAACGGAAAATACCAAACAATCCCGCTGCTGTAAGCACATAGTGCAGTTTCATCGCGCCAAACAGGCGTCCATAAAAACGGAACAGCACGATCTCAGCGAGCACTTGCACGGCCCAAAGCAGTCCGACTTGTTCTGCGCCCACTCCCAGTGACTGCCAGAAAATGGACCCAAAACTGTAGACAAATCCATGTGAGGCTTGCAGTAGCGCAGTAGTGAGCAACATTAGCAGTACAGGTGGCTTTAAAATTGCGTTTCCTGTTGCCACGCTGATTTGGGCAAAGGGTCTGCGCCGCTTGCCAAGGCGAGGAATTTGCAGTGATGCCAACAGAATAAGCGCGAATCCCAGTACGAACATTGGTATGGCGACGCCGGGATTTGTGCGCCCAATCACATATCCTGCAAATATATTGAGCGCCAAGAACATCGCCGATCCCCATATGCGAATTGACGGGTAGTCAATTTTGTACCGGTTGACGCCGGAAAGTGCGATTGAGTCAGCTATTGGCACTTGCGGCGACCAAAACATCGCGAGAAACACCACAACAATCATTAAACCCCAATAACCTAGCGGCAAAAATAGCAGGGCAGAAACGCCAAGACTGGCGGCGGCAATGGCGATCAGAACATAAGAACGCTCCGGCGAGCGGTCGGCAAAATAAGTAAAAATCGGGGTTGTCAGCAAACGGACGAATACCGGCAACGCCAGCATTGTCGATATCTGGATCGGGTTCAGACCGATGTAATCAAGCCACAGTGGAAAAAACGAGAGATTAATTGCGTTCGGCATGAACAGCGCAGCAAATAAAATACGCAGGCGCAGCTCAAACTTTGCGGGCATGAGATTTTCGTTCGATTGAGTTGTTGAATTCATCGAGCAAATAATACGAAGCGTCGGTTGATCGACATTCGTCCAAATGGAGGCAAGAAATGGAGGCAAGAGACGGCAGAACTCAAACAGTTCCCAAGTACCATGTTGGTTAGCACACCTTGCGCTGAAAACAATTTATTTTGGTGATAGCGGGTAAGGCTGCGATGACAATGACATTGGTTCTGGCCTGCTGGCTTATCTCGTTCAGCGCCGCGCAGGCGTCAAAGGATACAATTTGTGGGTAAGTTTGGGTTGACCCCGCCGACGTCGACAAAGTCGGCTTCGCGCAGGTAAAGACAACACTGCACTCCGCTGCGCTCTAGACGAACGTTTGGTCACTTTTGTACCTGAATTTATAGATAGTTGGAGAGACCAACTCTCTCCTAACTCATTGCGATTATTATGCTAAAAAAACTTTCAAAATTATTTGCCCCCAATTTTATCCACGTCTCCCAAACCTGCCGCATAATCCTCTCGCTCGTTGCAACGGGGACACGGAATTCATGATCCAAGTGTCTGTGGCAACGGCCGGTGCTTTGCTGGCGGATTGGAAATCCGCTGG
>JAYSWX010000026.1:0-2207 GCA_043717855.1 Phyllobacterium sp. | reverse complement strand
TACAGACGCCACCGCCGTTTGGATAGCGGGCGCTTGACCATTCGCAGCAACGGGGCCAGTTGCCATTTGCGCATCCACAGTCTTCGTCACGGACGCGCTGGCGCTCGTCGCTTTTGTGCGTACCGCGCTGCCGGAGAACAATTCTCTAAGCAGAGTTATGATTGACAGCAACAATAGTGAAGCGACAAATGTTGCCGACACAATCGGAATCAATTTTGGGAAGTAGGATTGCGACGGGACCATGGACGGTGCAGAGATTTTAGCATCCGGCTTTTGCGTGGCAATGTTACTACGGGCCAGCGCTTCTTTAAAGCTCAGTTCACGGTCTGCGAGCAGGGAACGCGAGGCTTTGAGGTCTTCCTCCAAGCGCTGAAGTTCAACTTCATCATCACCAACACGTGAAGATTCGGCCTTAGAGCCATTGATTTTGCTCTGCAATTCGCTTTCGCGCAAGCCAGCTGTTTTAGCTTCGGTTTCGAGGCTTTTTAAAATTTTCGAAGCCTCATTACGGATTTGACCATCCAAATCAGCAAGCTGCGAGCGCAGGCCTTTGATGCGCGGATGACTATCTAGCAACGTTGTCGAGAGGTCCGCAATCTGGCTTTTCAAAGTCACCTGCGCGTTTCGAAGCTGCTGCATCAGGTTGGAGGACAGCACTTCTGGAACAGAATCTATGGAGCCACCAGAGTCCAGCACGGCACGGATGGACTGCGCCTTGGCTTCCGCATTGGCGCGCGCCGCCTTCACGCGGGACATTTCTGTCGATAACTCAGACAGGGATTGTGTGGAGAGCGCCGTATTATTCTGGCCCATCAAAATATCATGTTCGGAACGATAGGCCGATACATTGGCGGCGTTTTGCTGCACTTCCTTTTTCAAGCGGTCGATTTCCGGCTTAAGTGTAGCGATTGCTGAAGTGACATCGCCCAGCTTTTCAGCCTTTTTCTTCTCGAGATAGGCCTCCGCAATAGCTTGTGGCACAGCGGCGGCCATGGCGGGGTTTTTGGACGAAAACTCAATCACGATAACGCGGGTATTTTCGGCAAGATAGATGTTCAGATTATCCCGCATTTTGGCAATGACGCTGTCTTTCAGGCCCAGCTCCGGATTGCGGCCCAGCATGTTCATAATCTTGTCAGTGACCGAAAGACTGGCGACTGGATCAAATTCCGGGTCGGCGCTGAGTTTCAGCTTATCAACAACAGCGCTGAGAACATCGCCTGAGTTCATCAACTCGACTTGCGACTTCACGCCTTCAGCATCCAAAATCGGGCGGGTTTCATCGACGCTGCCTGAGTCCAGGCTGGTTAGCTTGGTCTCGCCAACTGTAATGAGAACTTTGGTTTGTGCTTTGTATTTGGGCGACACCATGAGCACCGCGCCTGCTGTGAGGCCCGTCAACACTAGCGAAGTGACTAAGATTTTGCCCTTGTTGCGCCACAGGCTTTTGAACAGGCTGGCAACATCAATATCCAGCTCGCCGTCCATAGGGTTAACACCTGACATCACACACACTCCGAAACACACGTGATGCTAAAGTAAACGTATATGGTAACTCATGCGTTAACGAGAGACTGGCCGAAAACACGTTTTGATGGCCAACTAGAGCGATTTTCTGCGCTTCCGTTGCTCACGTACAAAACGTACGCTCCGCTACAGTTCTCGAAAACCACTCTATTTGACTCACCAAACCAAGTTTTGGGTAAGTCCCTACTGCGGCACCACAAGTACCTGCACTTTTTGCAGGCAATCGGGCGAGGCTTAACCGCCCATTAACCCTAATCAAACGATAACAGGGAGAGTTGAGGCCCTTGTCGTCTCGCATTGTTGTTTGGGTATATACACATGATACGTGTCTTAGGATTGATCCTTGCAGTTTGCAGCATCGCGATAAGCGGTTGCACATCCTATCGCCCCGCTCCAGCGGCCTTTCATGAAGCGCTGGACAAACCTTATGTGCTGGATGCGGGCGACCGCGTGCGCGTCACCGTGTTTGACCAAGCCAATTTGACGAATACCTATGCCATTGACCAATCAGGCTATTTGGCCTTCCCGCTAGTCGGTTCGGTTCCGGCACGCGGGCGCACTGCCAAGCAGCTTGAAGCAGATATTGCTGCCCAACTGCGCCAAGGGTTTTTGCGCAATCCGGATGTTTCCGTGGAGATTGACCGCTACCGCCCGATTTTCGTACTGGGCGAGGTAGGCGC
>JAYSWX010000025.1:0-5670 GCA_043717855.1 Phyllobacterium sp. | reverse complement strand
GGGCTCTTTTTCAGCAACAAGAAAATTGGGCGCGTGCCGATGATGCCAAAGCAGCATTGCTGCAATTGTCGCGTTTGGCGGGTTTCTCACAGGATAGTTTCGACAAGTGCTTGACGAACCAAGAACTTCTGAACCAAGTTAATGCATCGCGAGAGCGAGCCAGCAAAGACTTTGGCGTAGAGTCAACACCGACGTTCTTTATTAATGGGCAGAGATACCCGGGAGCCATGACTATTGAGCAGTTTTCAGGCATTATTGACCCATTACTTGGTTAAACTAGTTGGGTTCAAAACTTCGGCGGGGCACAGTTTGTGCCGCGCAAGGGCAGCCTGATGCGTTTTTCCAAACTTCGTGTCCTTGGGTTCAAGTCATTCGTTGAGCCAACTGAGTTTATTATCGAATCCGGCCTCACTGGTGTTGTGGGGCCAAATGGCTGCGGCAAATCTAATCTAGTCGAGTCATTGCGTTGGGTTATGGGGGAAAACTCCTACAAAAACATGCGTGCTTCCGGCATGGATGATGTGATTTTCTCTGGTTCGGGAACGCGCCCCTCGCGCAACACTGCCGAAGTCACTCTCTTTTTGGACAATTCAGACCGCACCGCGCCCGCCGCCTTTAACGATAGTGAAGAGCTGGTCGTCACACGCCGCATAGAGCGTGACGCGGGTTCCGCTTATCGCATAAATGGTAAAGAGGCCCGTGCCAAAGACGTGCAGCTGCTGTTTGCGGATCAATCCACTGGCGCGCGTTCGCCGTCGATGGTTGGGCAAGGCCGCATCGGTGAACTAATCCAAGCCAAGCCGCAAGCCCGCCGCGCACTGCTCGAAGAGGCGGCCGGTATTTCCGGCCTTCATACCCGCCGCCATGAAGCTGAACTGCGCCTTCGCGCAGCAGAAACCAATCTTGAGCGCCTCGATGATGTTACCTCTGAACTCGATAGTCAGATCGAGAGTCTGAAACGGCAAGCCCGTCAAGCGTCGCGCTTTAAAACACTGTCGGCTGATATACGCAGTACCGAGGCCACTTTATTTCATCTCCGTTGGAGTCAGGTAAAAGGCCAAGAAGCTGAGAGCGATCAAGCACTTAACGCTGCCACCAACATTGTTGCGGAGCGCGCCAATGCACAAATGAACGCCGCTAAAGAGCAAGGCATCGGCACGTTGCATTTGCCGGATTTGCGTGAGACCGAGGCCAAAGCTGCAGCTGTTTTGCAGCGCCTGACGATAGCGCGCACGCAAATTGAAGAAGAAGCAAACCGGATACGTACCCGCAAGGCAGAACTTGAAAAGCGCCTTGCGCAGCTTACCAGCGATATCCTTCGCGAAGAAAATATGGCGCGTGACAATGGCGAAGTGCTGGAAAAATTGAACCTCGAAGAGGCCGCTCTCAAGGCCGAAACAGCCGCCTCTAGCACCATAGAGCAGGAAGTCGCTGCCGCCTTCGCTGAGGCTGATATTGCACTGAAAGACAGCGAATTATCGCTCTCCCGCGTCACTGCAGAGCGCGCAGAGGCGGCAGCATTGCGCAGCCAGTTGGAGCGCTCCTTGCGTGAAGCTGCTGATCGCCGGGGACGGCTCAATGGCCAGTTGTCTGGTATTATGCGCGAAGCGGATGAAATCACAGCGAAAATTGCTGGTTTAGCTGATCCCGCGCAAAAGCGACTTGAAGTTGAAGCTGCTGACACTGCGGTCACGGCTTGTGAGCGCCACGTCGCGGAAACTGAGAAAACCGTCGAACAGGCCCGCCGCGCGGAAGGCGAAGTGCGCAAGCCTGTCGAGCAGGCGCGCTCAGTTCTAAATGGCATTGAGACCGAGGCACGCACGCTGAATAAAATGCTCAATGCGGCCTCTTCTGGACTTTTTCCGGCTGTCGTGGATGAAATTAAGGTCACCAAGGGGTTTGAAACTGCGCTTGGCGCGGCGCTCGGCGAAGATATGGACGCCGCGCTGGACCGTTCTGCGCCAGCTCATTGGGGCGATGTAACGTTTGAAAATACCACTGCGCCGTTGCCGGAAGGCGTGGAGGCGCTAGGCGTTCATGTCAAAGCGCCACGTCAGTTGCAGCGTCGGCTGGGGCAAATAGGCATCATAAAATCCGAAGATGCCGCCCGCTTGCAAGTGCTTCTAAAACCTGGCCAGCGTCTCGTCTCCAAAGATGGCGCACTATGGCGCTGGGATGGTTTCGTCGCCAGTGCTGATGCGCCGTCTGCCGCTGCAATGCGTTTGGCACAAAAAAATCGACTGTCCGAACTCGACGCCGAGGCGCTGGTTGCAACGGTTAATTTGCGTGCCGCCGAGCAAGGCGAAATTGCGGCCAAGCAGGCGCTGGCTGCCGCCGTGGACGCTGAGCGCACCTCCCGTGAGGCCTTGCGTGCCGCGCAGCGCAGCGTCGCACAAGCCCGCGATGCCTATGCTGCTGCCGAGCGGGCTGCGGGGCAATTGTCCAGCCGCCGTGCTGTTTTGGAAGAAGCCCGTTCGCGCCTTGCCGCCGATTTAGACGAGACAAATGCGGCGCACCAGACGTGCGAATCCGCATTGCTGTCTGCCCCTGATTTGAGCGAGGTGAACGCCCGGCTTAATACAATTTCCACCGAGGTTGCCATTGGTCGCGGTAAGTTGGCAGAAGCACGTGCGCGGCACGAAAGCTTGAAGCGAGAGGCGGAGGCGCGTCTGCGGCGTGTTCAAACCATTGAATCTGATCGCAAAAACTGGATTTCCCGCGTGGAAAATGCGCACCGCCAAATACTGTCGCTTAATGAGCGACGCGAAGAAGCGGCCCGCGAACTCGGCGCAGTTGAAGATAGCCCTGACGAAATTGACAACCGTCGCCGCGCATTGATGAGCGAGTTGGCGTTGGCCGAAACGGCGCGTAAAATGGCTGCTGATAAGCTGCAATCCGCCGAGAACCGCCAGCAAGAATTGGACCGCGCTGCCACGCTCTCCATCCAAAACCTGTCTGAGTCCCGCGAAACGCGAGGTCGCGCTGAGGAGCGTTTAGTTGCCGCCCGCGAACGGCGCACTGAAATTGAAGGCCGTATCCGTGATGTCGCCCAGTGTGAGCCACACGAAGTTTTCAAACTTACAGGGCTGAATGCAGGCGATGCCATGCCGCCGATGGACCAGACCGAGAAAAATCTTGACCGCCTCAAGATTGAGCGCGAGCGCCTCGGCGCTGTGAATCTTCGCGCGGAAGAGGAGCAATCCGAACTCTCAGGCCGGTTGGAGCTGATAATTTCCGAGCGCGAAGATGTGGTGGAAGCCATCAAGACATTGCGCCAGGCAATTCATGGTTTGAACCGTGAGGGCCGCGAGCGCTTGCTGGCCGCATTTGATGTTGTGAATGTCCAATTTCAGCGGCTTTTCATGCACCTGTTTGGCGGCGGCACGGCAGAATTACAGCTGATCGAAAGCGATGATCCACTTGAAGCCGGACTTGAGATCATCGCCCGCCCTCCTGGTAAGAAGCCCCAGACCATGACGCTGCTTTCCGGCGGAGAGCAGGCACTCACCGCCATGGCGCTGATATTTGCCGTGTTCCTCACCAACCCTGCGCCAATCTGCGTGCTGGATGAAGTGGACGCGCCGCTGGACGACCATAACGTCGAGCGTTTTTGCAATCTAATGGACGAAATGGCCCGAACGACAGATACCCGCTTCGTCATCATCACCCACAATCCCATCACCATGGCGCGAATGAACCGACTGTTCGGCGTGACAATGGCCGAGCAGGGGGTGAGCCAACTGGTTTCAGTTGATTTGCAAATGGCGGAGCAATTAAGAGAAGCGAGCTAAATCAGGTTTCCGGCTTTCACTTAGCCAATTACATCTTTGTTACTGACCCTCTGAATGACAGCGGCGTACGTGATATCTGTTTGCGAAACGCGTGGCTCATATGCTGCTGATCTGCAAACCCAACTTCGAAAGCAATTTGACAAAGTGGTAAATCCCGAGTGCGTAACAAATGAATCGCATGGTTAACCCGCTTGTTTAGTAGATATACGTAAGGGGTATAACCGGTAGTCATCTTGAATAAATGGATGAGCCGTGTCGTGCACAATCCTGAAATTTCAGATAGTGTCAAAAGCGAGATGTCTTCGCGGAAATTGGCCTGAATATAGTCCATAGCCCGGCGAATTCTTTTATCAAATTGCTTTGAGTAATTAAGGGGCAATGGTTGCCGTGTCCAATGTTTGGTTGCAACCTCAATGGCGAATAGTCTTATCGCTGTATCCGTAACAAGGTTGCCACCGCCACCGTTGGGCTCGGCGATGCTGCTTAATATCTTGATGATAGAAGCCAGGCTTGTCTGATTCGCATAATTTTTGGGCTCAAGATGGCCGTCTAGAAAATCATCTGCCAGCAGCTCCGGACAATATGACTTGAATAACTCCTGATCAAATTCCACCATAATAGAACGTTGGTGTTCGCCGACCACCTCCCATGCAAAGCGGGCTTCAAGTCCAGCGGGGATCTGGCATATGTCGCCAGGGCGGGTAGGTGCGTCAGACATGATCCCATCCATCACCGTTAAGTGTTTAGATGTACCAGACAAATCGAGTGTAAATGAGCTATTTATTGTATTTGCAAATATAACATCATTTGAATATTCAATAGTGTTGTATATCTTTAGAAAACTAAAATTGTTTTTTACAGCACTATTCTTAGATGCTTCTCTAAAATATTGAGTACTATTTTTGTAGTGTTTTTGCATTAATCCCTCTCAGTATTTTTCTGAGGGTATAGCTCCAATATGGAACTTAATATAATCAAAGTGTTTCAAGATGGAGTGAGTTGCGGTTATTGGAGCCTCACGTCATTTTGATGAAAAATTTACTGCATAAATTGCAGCTTGTGAGAATTAAGCCACTTTAAATTGCAATAAATCTCACAACAATAACCCGCGCCAAACTATTGACGCGGGTTATAATTTATAGTCTGTCTGCTGATTTAGAGGCCGGCAGCCTTGCAGGCTGAAGAAATATGGTCAGAAAAACCCGCGCGTTCTTTGTCAATTGTTGAACAGGCAACGCGTACAACCATTTTGTCTTCGGGTGACATCTTTTCATACATTCCCATGAACTCTTGGGCATCGCGAGGAGTCTTGCCTTCCTTGTCCATGAAGAACGCATTGAATACCGATTCTGTCATGGCCATACCCATCATTTCACCAGGCATGTACGCGTCCAGATTGCCACCAGCATAAACAGGTGCGCTCGACAATACCATTGCGCCAAGTACAGCAGCTAAAAATTTCGACTTCATTTTATGCCTCCAAGTTACTCATGCGCACCATGCGCATTCGATAATCTCGGCGCGATCGCTAACATGGGTCCAGCAGGGCTTCTTGCTCAATATGTCAGCAGTTTTGCTTAATATTTCAATAGATTGATTTAACACCAGTTTGGCTGCCAGAGCTGTGCATCAACCCCATTTTTGAGAAGCCAAAAATTGGCCTCAGAAAAGTGAAAGTCTGGATGCGCCCACCCGAACGCTACGCGCGTAAAGGTCAACGCCATGGTTTAGCACAGTGATAGTAGTTGTGGGCCTTGCCGCTTGGCGGTTGGCGCGACGGGGTGCGATGCCGGTGCGGTCTATCTCGCCCTTGGCGGACGAGAAAGCAGAAACTTGTCCCCCCACTTGCCGTCATTCCGGGGCCGCGTGGCGGAACCTA
>JAYSWX010000024.1:0-14657 GCA_043717855.1 Phyllobacterium sp. | reverse complement strand
TTTGGGCACAAGATTTCGTTTATCACTATTTATAAAAAATACAAAATATCGCTCTTACCCAATGGACAGATTTTATTCTTGGGAGCACATTATTTTCGTCGGCAAATCACTTGCCGGTAAATTTTCTTTCTCAACTCGAAGGAGAGTAACGTATGACGATTGCATCACATCTTGAGAGCCTCGTTAAAAAACACGGAGCACTTGAGTCTGAACTATCAGAGGCCATGGCCCGCCCGTCCATCAACGACATCACCTTGACCGATCTGAAGCGCCGAAAACTTCACCTGAAAGAAGAAATCGAGCGGCTGCGATCTGGCACCACGCGACACTGAATTTCAAAATTGACAAATTTTAAGCGGCCGGGCGTTTTGCGTTCGGTCGCTTTTGTTTGTCGAGCGATGCTCACATCATCTCCGCACGGTATCTGTATTCAAGCCGTACGCCTTCCGCGCTGTTTACACACGCGCGGCGTATGCAATCCTTACGTTTCTCGAGCGCTTGCCGACTGATACTCAGGCGTGAGCCCAGAACTGATCCAGCCACATATTCAAGCCATCAAAACCCGCCTTATTAATCGTGTAAATCCGGCGGGTTCCCTCGGCTTTAACTGTGACGAGCGCTGAATCCAGCAATGCCTTCAAATGTTGCGATACCGCCGGGCGCGAAATGCGGGGAATTAAATCTGCCAGTGCATTGACTGTATGCGGTTCGCGCCGTAGCGCTTCCAGCAAAATACGACGATTTGGATCAGAAATTGCACTAAAAGCGTCGATTGTAACCATTATTCTCACCCCTTACCTGCGTTCCCAAAGCACGTTTGGGAAGTAACTGGAGCGAGCTTTGCGTCCGTCAAGTCCAACTTACAAATAAAATTTGACCATTTGAATTTTCGCTACTTTCCAAAAACATCCGGCTCAGAACGCGGATCCAGTCTCACGGACTCGGGTGTCAGCGCCCGTTCTGATGGCGTAGAGCGAAACACGCGACGCAAGCTGATCGGAATTGGCGCACGTTTCATGGACCGTACAATCGCATATCCGGCCACGACAAGATGGGAAGTTGCCGTCACACCGAAGAGTCCTTCCGGCCCGATGTACTCCATAGCAGCAGCGCCAAACAGCGGCCCAATGATAGTCCCGGCACCATATAAAAGCAGTAACCCACTGGAAAGTTTGACAAAATTGGAAGGGTCGGCAAAGTCATTAGCGTGCGCCACGGCTAACGAATAAAGCGAATACGCCAGCGCGCCATAGATGGAGACCATTACCAAAATCAGACTGGTACTGCGCGGTTGGAACCAAATCATGCCCAAACCAACCAACGCCGCCCCCGTTGCAGCCGCTGCCAAGACATAGCGCCGGTCTGTTTTGTCCGAGAAGCGCCCGACGGGAATCTGTATTATCGCCCCGGCTAAAACTGCCGCGCTCATCATAATCGCGACTTTTGTGGAGGAAAGTCCAATCCGGCTGGCATAAACCGCTCCCAATGTGCCAAAACAGCCATTGGCAATGCCCACAACAAAGCACCCCAACGCCGCAATTGGGGAATTTCGCCAAATCGCACGAATATCCAGCTTGGCTTCGGAGGGTAATTTTGGTGAAGCCGCCGAAGAAAGCGACGTGGGCACAAGCGCCAAACAATAGAAAATGCCGGTCACTATGAAAAGCGAGGTATTTGCCGTAGTGCCGAACGCTGCACCCAGCTGGCCAAGTGTAATGCCGGCGTAGGTCACCATTAAATACATTCCAAAAACCACACCGCGATTTTCATTTGTCGCCGCATCATTCAGCCAACTTTCGATGACCATAAATGCCCCTGCCATTACGAAGCCGGTCAAAATACGCAGCAAAAACCACGAAATCGGGTCAATCATCAGTGCCGAAAGAAGCGCGACAATCGCACCAACCGCAGCAAATGCCCCAAAAGCGCGCACATGACCAACGCGGCTGATGAGGCGCGGCGAGACAAAACAGCTAAAGACAAAACCACTCGCCCATCCTGTTCCCAGTAATCCTAACTGACCAACCGTAAACCCTTCCGCCTGCCCCCGCAGAGGCATCACCAAGCCCTGCATACCGCTGCCCACCAACAGAAACAGCGTGCCAGTGAGCAACGAAAACACCGAAATGAGCGAGCGATACATAAAATGGCCTTAAAAATTCATCGGGAATCACGAGATAGACTACAGATAAGGCAATTCTTTATCCGCCCTATCTTGAAAGCGAACAAAAGCGCAGAAAAAGCAGAATAGAGGTCAGTATTCTGCAACGATGCTTGCATACAGGCGGCCTGCTCCCAAATGCATAATTCGGCAATGGCGGAGGCCTTATGCAGGCAGCTCGTCCTCGCCATCTCGCCATTCCAATAAATCGCCCGGCTGGCAGTGCAGCTCTTTGCAAATCGCCGATAGCGTCTCAAACCGCACCCCGCGCACCTTACCGGACTTAAGCAGTGACAGGTTTTGTTCAGTTATATTGATTTTCTCAGAAAGTTCCTTGGAGCGCATTTTGCGCTTGGCGAGCATAACATCCAGATTGACAATGATCGGCATCAAACAATCTGCCTGTTATCATCTGCAATATCAGCAGCCAGTACCAATACATGACCAAGAACCAGCAACACAGAGCTGAGTAAAAATGTTAACAAATGCTGTGATTCAAAACTAATATTGATAAATTGATGGCCGTCTCCGGCACCGATGCTGGCAATTATTGAATTGAGCGGATGAGACAAGATCATGATAAGTGTCACGACTCCAAACCAAAACCCCGAGCGACGAATCCATTGAGCTGTTTCAAGTGAAATGCCATCACCGGCAGCAATCGCTCCAAAAGCGTGCCAAAGCGCGCGCAAGGCAATGAGCAGTACGGCAATTTGTATGACAAACAAAAACACAAGGCTCAAAGTCCGGCCAAGCGACAAAGAATCTGGCCCTAAGTTGCCATATTGGCTTTTGAGCAGCGCGTTAACCCACGACGGGTCGCTGATAGCATGACCCACTACCCATGCAGTGATCCCGATTATGATAATGCCTATCAACAGCAGCGCGTGCTGCATATGCCTGCTCAATTGCTTAGCCCGTATGAGTGATTGATGCATAATAAATCCTTTTTTGCTTGCATTTATTATCGTAAAACAATAATTCGTCATCGTAAAACAATTTAAGGGCAAACTATGAACGCTTTTTCCCATCTCAAATTATCATCTGCTGCCGCGGCATTTTTAAGCCTAGTAGCCTGCGCATCCGTCAATCCAATTGGCCTTGCCAAGCTGGCCGCCTTTGACCCGCTCTCCGCCGATCCCGCGCAAATTAAGGTCGCCGCCCGCCTGCCAGAAGCGTTAAAATTACGGACTGGTGATCTCATTATGGTGATCAAAACCAATGCTCTTGAAGAGGCCAACAAAATCGATCAAACATTTTACTTAGAGGTGAACGACGCAAAAGCAGGAGATGCCGGCGTCATTATTCCTGAAGATGGCGAGCGTTTACAGACAGCACGCATTGCGCCACAAGATATCGCGCGGCTCCGCACCCTACAGGCCAGCATAAGGGCATTAAAAGCGACAGGCGGCACCAAAGGTCAAGGTTCCATGACAGTCGCCGTCAAAGGTGGATGTAAGTTGGGTGAGCCGGGTGATGCACCACTAAACATGAACCTCTACATGACAACAGAGTCTGCTGGAGACTGGTTCCCTGTTGTTTCGAATTTTGATCTGCGCAAACAATTTGGTGACGAGCTGATTGCCAAAATCGAACCCTGCGCATGAAAATTATCGCAGCAAGTGATCGATCAGTGTTTCCGCTTCGCTGCCCGCTGCCGCCACATCACGCGCAATAATGGCCTCCATCAATGCGACATGCCGCTCAACTGCACGGCTAAGCGAGTGTGGCCGTTGCAATCGAAACCAAAACCGCCGCGAGTGCGTTTGCAAAGGTGCCGCCAGCCTCGCGGCATAGGGATTGGCAGCCGCCTCTCCCAAAACTTCGTCAAAACGCTTATCTGCATCCAAAAAGCCGTCAATATCTGCATTTTTTGCCGCCATTGACATGGAATTTCCAATGGCTTGCAGCGCCACATCATGTTCCGGTGAGGCAAAGCGGGCAGCACTTTGCGCCAAAACGATCTCCACACCGCGCCGTGCCTCAATCACTTTTGGAAAATCAGTGGGATTAAGCGGCGCAATACAAATACCGGAGCGTGGGCGTATTTCCAGCAGTCCCTCCCATTCTAGGCGCTGAATAGCCTCACGAACTGGCGTGCGACCCAGCCCTAACTTATCAATCAAAGACCCTTCTGTGACCATCTGCCCGGGGGCCAATCGCAAAGTCACTATTTCTCGTTCCAACGACAAATAGGCTTGGAAAGTGTGCGAAATAGCGCGACTATCGAGGTAAGATTTCATGCGATTATCCATTGACTGAAAATCAAGATACAGATATATTACTGATATATCAATAGGAGAAGTGTCATGTGGAAAGGTGTATTTCCCGCAGTTACCACCAAGTTTCATGCCAATGAAACACTGGACCATAAAGAAATGGAGCGTTGCTTCGCGCTGCAAATCGACGCTGGCGTGGATGGATTAATTGTCGCTGGTTCGCTCGGCGAAGGCCCGATGCTGAACAATGACGAGAAGCTTGAAATTCTGAAAATCGCCAAATCTGTAGCAGGGAAATTGCCGGTTTTGATGACAATCAATGAGGCAGGAACCCGTGAGGCCGAAACCGCCGCGCGTCTGGCTGCCAAAGCTGGCGCTGATGGTCTCATGGTCGTACCATCCATGGTCTATCACACCAATCCGGCAGAAACTGTTTCCACGCTAAATGACGTCGCCAATGCGGGCGGCCTGCCGGTGATGATCTACTCCAACAAAATCGGCTACCGCGTCGATGTCACAACAGATATTATGGAGGAACTGGCGGCCAACCCGCTGTTCGTTGCCATCAAAGAATCCTCCGACGAAATCCGCCGCTCGACTGACATCATCAACCGCTTTGGTGATCGTTTCGGCTTGTTCACCGGCGTGGATAATCTCGCCTATGAGGCGTTGGCTGTGGGCGCAGTTGGATGGGTAGCGGGCCTTGTTGTTGCCTTCCCGAAGGAAACCGTCGCCATTTACCGCCTGATGCGCGCAGGCCGCACGGCGGAAGCGCTGGATATTTACCGCTGGTTCCGCCCGCTGCTCGATCTCGATGTTTCGACCTATCTGGTGCAAAACATCAAGCTGGCCGAGGCTATCGCGATTGGAACAACCGAACATGTGCGCCGCCCGCGCCGCCCGCTCATGGGCGAGCGCCGCGCATCGGTGGAAAAAACCGTGCGGGACGCCATTGCAGCGCGCGCCGAACTCACTGACAACTAGAGCACTTCCAAGCTTGAGGGAACTTCCAGCGGTTAAGGATAGTGCGACAATACAAGGGGTTAGAGCGGCGCTTTCAGTTTAGTTTGAACAACCGCCGCTCTAAGAGAAAAAATGAACGGAAAATCGGTTATCATAGTTGGCGGCGGGATCATCGGGATCAATGCAGCCTGCTTTTTGGGTGAGGCTGGGTACAGTGTCACTTTGATTGACCGCGATGGTATTTGCAAAGGCACAAGCTCAGGCAACGCTTCAGCACTGGCGTTCACTGATGTGCTACCCATGGCGCACAAAGGCTTGATTAAAAATGTGCCGCGCTGGCTGATGGACCCGCTTGGGCCACTGTCGATACCGCTGGCATATTTACCGACTATTTTACCATGGCTGCTGCGGTTAATCCGCGAAAGCTCGCCGGATAAAACGTCCTATTCAATGGACGCGCAAGTATCACTCATGCGTCTTTCAGAATTGGAAACGCAGGAATTAGCGCGCCGTGCCGGTATCAGCGACATGATCCGAAATGACGGGTCATTAGAACTCTACGCAACCGAAAGCGCCAGCAAGGCGGCACTGGCGACGTGGGAACGGCGCCAACGCTATGGCATTGCCTTCGAGCATGTTCGCGGCGCGCGACTGGCAGAGTTACAGCCCGGCCTTGCCAAATCCGTTGTCTGCGGCACCTATTCGCCGACGTGGAAAACTGTTAGCGACCCTTATGACTACGCCGTGAAACTATGGGAATATGCTCAAAAATTGGGCGCGAAATTCATCCAAGCCGAAGTTACGGCTCTTGATTTTGATGAAACCAACGCAATTGCCCGTTTAAGAGACGGCAGCGATATCAAATCAAATTACATCATCAATGCCGCCGGTGCGTGGAGCCATAAATTGGCGGCAACAATTGGCGAGAAAATACCGTTGGAGACCGAGCGCGGCTATAACACCACGCTACCGCTTGGTGCGTTTGATGCCAAACTCATGTTGATTTTTTCGTCTGACGCATTTGTGCTAACGCCGCTCACCAACGGCATACGCATCGGCGGCGCGGTGGAACTGGCAGGCCTCAATATGCAGCCAAACTACAAGCGATCAGCGGCTATGCTAGAAAAAGCCAAGCACTATTTGCCGGATTTGAAGACCGGAGGAGGCACACAATGGATGGGCTTTCGCCCTTCGCTGCCGGATACACTGCCGGCTATCGGCGCGTCTAAAAGCTCGCCTCGTATCATTCATGCCTTTGGTCACGGTCATTTAGGCCTCACACAGTCCGCAGCGACAGGCCGCCTGATATGCGATATAATATGCCGTGAAACTCCCTCGCTCAACCTGACCCCATTTAACCCCCAGAGATTCTAACAATGGCCCGCCACACATTTTTTTGCATCGACGGTCATACGTGCGGCAATCCAGTCCGCCTTGTTGCGGGCGGTGGTCCAAATCTTATCGGCAACAACATGATGGAGAAGCGTGCGCATTTCCTCGCCGAATTTGACTGGATCCGCAACGGCCTGATGTTTGAACCGCGCGGGCACGATTTGATGTCCGGCTCCATTCTTTATCCGCCAACACGCGCCGATTGCGATATAGCCATTCTGTTCATCGAAACATCCGGCTGTCTGCCCATGTGCGGCCACGGCACCATCGGCACGGTGACAATGGGTCTTGAAAACGGACTGATTAAACCAAAAACGCCAGGCACGCTTCGGCTTGACACGCCGGCCGGTCTTGTCACCGCCCAATATAAGATGAACGGCGAGTATGTTGAGGAAGTCCGCATCACCAACGTGCCCTCGTTCCTGTATAAAACGGATCTTGAGGTCGAGTGTCCCGACTTAGGAATGCTCAAAGTGGATGTCGCCTATGGCGGAAACTTCTACGCCATCGTCGACACCCAAGAAAACTACAGCGACATGGCCGATCACTCTGCGCTGGATTTCATCAAATGGAGCCCGATACTGCGCGAGCGGTTGAACGCGCTTTACACCTTTGAGCATCCAGAAAATCCATCAATCAACCGGCTTTCGCACCTGCTCTGGACCGGCAAGCCGACCGACCCGAGAGCCCACGCCCGCAACGCGGTGTTCTATGGCGAAAAGGCTATCGACCGTTCGCCTTGTGGCACGGGAACTTCCGCCCGGATGGCGCAGCTTTTTGCCAAAGACCGTTTAAAAATCGGCGAAGATTTCGTTCATGAATCCATCATCGGCTCTCTGTTCAACGGTCGCGTGGAGCGGGAAGCCTGCGTCGCCGGCTACAACGCCATGATACCATCAATTGGCGGCTGGGCACGGATGACAGGTTACAACACCATCTTTATCGACGACCGAGACCCGTTCCACAATGGATTTAGCGTTCGGTGAGCATATTTGCCGCAAGGGAATGAAAGATTTTGGAGCCAAAAAACCAAAATTATAGTGAATTATTTTATCAATCAATAAAAATACAGTGTTTATCACTAAATTTCTATGCTCACTGACTCAAATCGTCTAATTGCGTCAAAATTTTGTTGCATTCCTTAGCCCTCACGTTAGTTGTTAGTGATACGGGAACTTAAGCTGACAAAGAGCAGCCGAACCGGGGGTAAGGGAGTCGCATGGAGTATTTCGTCCAGCAGGTGATCAATGGCATCACCTTGGGGTCAATTTATGGCCTCATCGCAATTGGCTACACGATGGTTTACGGTATTGTCGGCATGATAAATTTCGCCCATGGCGATATTTTCCTGGTTGGCTCCTTCATCGCGCTAATCACTTATTTAATTTTGACTACGCTGTTCGTCGGCCTTCCAGTCGCCATTGCGCTACTCATAATGATGCTGGTCGCCATGGTGCTTACCAGCCTATGGAACTGGTCGATTGAGCGTGTTGCCTACCGCCCGCTGCGTGGTTCATTCCGTTTGGCGCCTCTAATTACCGCAATCGGCATGTCGATTGCCCTGTCAAATTTCGTTCAGGTGGCGCAGGGCGCGCGCAACAAGCCGATCCCTGCGCTGATTACCGGCAATCGCGTTCTTTATCACAATCCACTTACCGGCGTTGATGTCATCATCTCTAACAAGCAAATCCTCATCATGCTTGTCACTGCGGTGCTGCTGTATATTTTCTGGTACATCGTCAATAAGACACCGCTTGGCCGCGCCCAACGCTCGTGTGAGCAAGACCGCAAGATGGCATCGCTCTTGGGTATTGATGTTGACCAAACCATCTCGATTACCTTCATCATGGGTGCGGCATTGGCGGCTGTGGCGGGTACGCTTTACCTCTCGTACTATGGCGTGATCGTATTCACCGATGGCTTCGTGCCGGGTGTGAAAGCCTTCACGGCGGCGGTTTTGGGTGGAATCGGCTCACTTCCCGGTGCCGTTGTTGGCGGGTTGCTCATCGGTCTCATCGAGGCACTTTGGTCAGCCTATTTCTCCATCGACTATAAGGATGTCGCGGCATTCTCGATTCTCGCAATTGTGTTGATCTTCATGCCGTCCGGTCTGCTTGGACGCCCTGAAGTGGAAAAGGTGTAATCCAATGGCAAACTCACCTGTTTCAAACGGCACTGAGCGCGACTATTCTAAGGCAATACGTGACGCCATAATTACCGGCATCATCGCTTTTGGTCTGTTTGTTCTGCTCATAGGCCTGCAAAGCACCACCAACATTCGCAACGAGCTGATTTTGGTTCCGCGCATTGGCCTGCTCTCTGTTGTCGTTAGCTTGGCTATGCTCGGGCGTTTCATAATGTCAGCCTATGTCCAGCCCTATCAGGCACAAAAAAAGGCCCTTGCTGCGGCTCATCCTGTAGCGCAGCGTGAGCCTTCCTACTTCAAGAAAAATTTCTCGAAACTCGCAATCCTGTTTCTCTTTATTTATCCAGTGCTGATCTTGGCGCTTGTGGGGGTTCAAGGCTCTCTGAAGTGGGTTGATAACTTTGGCATCCAAATTCTCATTTACGTAATGCTGGCTTGGGGCCTTAACATCGTCGTTGGTCTTGCCGGCCTGTTGGACCTGGGTTACGTGGCTTTTTATGCGGTCGGCGCTTATTCTTATGCGCTGCTTTCGAGCAATTTTGGTCTTTCATTCTGGGTGCTCCTGCCGTTGGCCGGGATTTTGGCAGGCTTCTGGGGTGTCATCCTCGGCTTTCCTGTTTTGCGCTTGCGCGGGGATTATCTGGCAATTGTGACTTTGGCATTCGGGGAAATCATCCGCCTTGTCATAATCAATTGGACACCGGTAACTAACGGCACATTTGGTGTGTCAGGCATTGCCAAGGCCACCTTGTTCGGCCTGCAATTTACACTCGGTGCCGGTGGCTTTGCAGATACTTTCGGCCTCACCCCCTCATCAGCATACTACAAGATCTTCCTGTATTATCTCATTTTGCTACTCGCACTGCTCACAGCGTTTGTGACAATCCGCTTGCGCCGCCTGCCCATCGGCCGTGCATGGGAAGCGCTGCGCGAAGATGAAATCGCCTGCAAGTCACTCGGCATTAACACCGTGACAACCAAGCTAACCGCCTTTGCTATTGGCGCCATGTTTGGTGGCTTTGCAGGTGCGTTCTTTGCGGTTCGCCAAGGCTTTGTATCACCTGAAAGCTTCGTGTTCCTTGAATCGGCGGTGATCCTCGCCATCGTGGTTCTGGGTGGTATGGGTTCGCTCATCGGCATAGCCCTTGCAGCCGTCGCCATGGTCGGCGGTACCGAATTGCTTCGCGAAATGAATTTCTTAAAGCATATTTTCGGCGAGGATTTTACCCCTGAATTGTACCGCATGTTGATCTTCGGTTTGGCGATGGTCGTTGTGATGCTTTACAAGCCGCGCGGCTTTGTTGGCAACCGCACGCCAACCGCGTTCCTTCACGCGGCCCGTAAAAATATCTCAGGCGAATTTACCAAAGAGGGGCATGGATGATGACCTCGGGTAATCTGGAAACCAATAACATGTCTGATGCGATCCTCACCGTCGATCATTTGTCGATGAAATTTGGCGGTCTTGTCGCCGTCAACGATCTGTCATTCCAAGCCAAGCGCGGCGAAATTACTGCGCTCATCGGCCCTAATGGCGCAGGCAAAACCACTGTCTTCAACTGCATCACGGGTTTCTACAAACCCACTGAAGGCATGATGACCATGAAACGTGGCAATGGAGAAATCCACTTGCTCGAACGCATGATGGACTTTGAAGCGAACAAAAAGGCCCGCGTCGCCCGCACGTTCCAAAATATCCGGCTGTTTTCAGGTCTGACCCTGTTGGAAAACCTGCTCGTCGCGCAGCATAATACCTTGATGAAGGCATCGGGCTACACAGTGCTTGGTCTGCTGGGCATTCCAACATACGCAAAGGCAGCTGCGGCTTCAGTCGAGAAAGCTAAATTTTGGCTTGATCGCATTGGCCTAACAGATCGCGCGGATGATCCGGCAGGCGACCTTCCCTATGGCGCACAACGCCGTCTCGAAATCGCGCGCGCCATGTGCACCGAGCCGGAATTGCTCTGCCTTGACGAACCTGCCGCAGGTCTCAACCCGCGCGAGTCCGCAGAGCTAAACACTCTTTTAAAAGGCATCCGCTCAGATACCGGAACGTCGATCCTGCTGATTGAGCATGATATGTCGGTGGTTATGGGCATTTCGGATCATATCGTCGTGCTCGAGTACGGCACCAAAATTTCTGATGGCACACCAAAAGAAATCCAGTCAGATCCGCGCGTTATTGCCGCCTACCTCGGCGTTGATGATGATGAAGCCGCTGCCATGCTGGCGGGCTCCGGGCCTGATAAAATCATCGAAGGGTTTGATGGCGAACCTGGCCCCGGCCAAGCGCCGCAGGCATCAGCGTCCATGATGGCTGGTCCTATAGATCAAACCATCGGCCATTCCCGTGGCGGCGAAACGATAAGGGTCTCGCCCGGAGCGTCCCGTGCCAATCGGGTGCCTTCCACAGCCACTACAAAACCCGTAGCAAAAGCGACACCGTCTAAGGCCGTAACACCGAAGTCCATTGCCGCGCCGGCAACACTGGTTAAGGCTGCGCCTGCAAAAACTGCTGCGGCAAAAGCATCTGTTGCCAAACCCGCTCCAGCACCAAAAGTGCCGGACGATCTGACACTGATAAAAGGCATTGGTCCGGTAAATGATGGCAAACTGCGCAGCCACGGCATCACCACATTCAAAGAAATCGCAGCGTGGAAAAAAGCCGACATCATAACCGTTGAAAAATATCTTGAATTTGACGGACGCATCGCCCGCGAAGACTGGATTGGTCAGGCGAAACTATTTGCAAAAGGCATAGGCGTCCCAAAGCCCAAAGCGTCAAAAACTGGAGGGCGTAAATAATGTCCGCCACAATTACAAAAGAACCGCTTTTAAAAATTCGCGGCGTAAACACTTACTATGGCAATATCCAAGCGCTTCGTAACGTCGATATGGACGTCAACGAGGGCGAAATTGTCACGCTTATTGGTGCGAACGGCGCGGGTAAATCAACATTGATGATGACAATTTGCGGCAGCCCGCAAGCGCGCAATGGTTCCGTTACTTTTGATGGCACAGATATTACCCGCGTGCCCACCCATCTAATCGCCCGTATGCGCATTGCCCAGTCGCCCGAGGGCCGCCGGATATTTGGTCGCATGACAGTGCGGGAAAATCTGCAAATGGGCGCCAGCCTTGATAATTTGGCGCATTATGATGAGGACGTGCAGGAGATATTCACACTGTTCCCGCGTCTGAAGGAACGTATTGACCAGCGTGGCGGCACACTATCCGGCGGCGAGCAGCAAATGCTGTCCATTGGTCGTGCGCTTATGGCCCGTCCAAAACTATTGCTGCTGGACGAGCCATCGCTTGGTCTTGCGCCGCTCATCATTAAACAGATTTTTGACGCTATCCGCGAACTGAATAAGACCAAAGGGCTTACGGTATTTTTGGTTGAACAAAATGCGTTTGGTGCGCTGAAATTGGCATCAAGAGGCTATGTCATGGTCAATGGCGCAATCACAATGAGTGGTTCCGGTCAGGAACTCTTGGCAAACCCCGAAGTCCGCGCCGCTTATCTTGAAGGCGGCCATTAGTAAGGATTAAGATTATGATTGTTAGTTTTCTCAATGGTAATTGGTTTTTCGGCATGTGGATGTTTTTTGCTCTCGCATGTTGCGCAAGTTGGCTCAGCGCAAAGGGCGTGGCGAAATCATGGAAGCCGATGGTGGCATTTGTCTTCAATGCGGTGTTCTTGGCGGCAGCAGTGCGTTTTTTACACTTCGCGCTCTATGGCGGAACGATGTTCAGCCTGGGCCTGTATATCCCGGATTTGATCGTGTTGAGCCTCGTTGGCGTCGTCGGATTTCTCTACACCCGTACCAACCAAATGACCGCGCAATATCCGTGGCTATACGAAAAAGCATCTCCGCTGTCATGGAAGGATCGCGGATAATTAATGTTAATGACGAATTGCACAGATGGCATGATTTCCGATGTGTGAATCAGCGTGACATTTGCTGAGAAATCAGCAAAGTTTGTCCTCAAGCGGTGAAATATCACCGTCGGGGACTAACAAAACAAACCCTCTAAATGAACCTAACGGGAGTTTACAATATGAAGAAAACTTTGTTCTCGGGCGTTGCCCTTGCTTCGATGATGGCAGTCAGCGGCGCTTACGCTGGCGAACTTCTGATCGGCGTTGCCGGTCCAATGACTGGTCCTAACGCAGCTTTTGGTGCGCAAGAGCAAAAGGGTGCCGAGCAGGCGGCGGCTGACATCAATGCTGCCGGCGGCATCAATGGCGACATGATTAAGCTGGTAATCGGCGACGATGCTTCTGATCCAAAGCAAGGCATTTCCGTTGCCAACAAGTTTGTTGCTGATGGCGTTAAGTTCGTTATGGGCCACTTCAACTCAGGCGTATCGATCCCGGCTTCTGCAGTTTACGCAGAAAACGGCATCATGATGATCACGCCTTCGGCTACAAACCCGAAGCTGACAGAATCCGGCCTCACCAACGTATTCCGTACCTGTGGCCGTGATGACCAACAGGGCGCGATTGCTGGCGGCTATCTTGCTGCCAACTTCAAAGATGGCAAGATTGCGATGATTCACGACAAGACACCTTATGGTCAGGGTCTGTCGGAATTCACTAAGAAGTTCATGAACGAAGCCGGCACAACAGAAGTTATGTTCGAAGGCATCAACATCGGCGATAAGGACTTCTCAGCCCTCATCACCAAGATGAAAGATGCAGGCGTAACTGTTGTTCACTTTGGCGGCCTGTTCCAGGAATTTGGTCTGCTCGTGCGTCAAGCCGCTGACCAAGGTCTCAAGGCAACATTCATGTCAGGCGATGGCATCATCTCCAACGAATTGGCATCCATTGCCGGCCCTGCAATCGAAGGCACTTTGATGACCTTCGGTCCAGATCCACGCAAGAATCCAGACGCTAAGGATTTGGTTGCCAAGTTTGTTGCCGCTGGTTTCGACCCGGAAGCATACACACTTTACTCCTACTCGGCGATCCAAGTTATTGCTGCTGCTGCAACCAAGGCCGGTTCAAACGATCCGGTTAAGGCCGCTGCATCCGTCGTGGCTGCAAGCCCGATCAAGACTGCACTTGGCGATCTTACCTATGATGCCAAGGGCGATAATGCCCGCCCTGACTTCGTCATATACACATGGAAGAAGCAGGCAGACGGCACATTCACATACGAACAGAATAAGTAATTTCTGGTTTCCAATTTATTGGAATATAACCGTCCGGAGCGATCCGGGCGGTTTTATTTTGCCTATTTTTTGAGCAATGTTGCAATGCGCTCAAACTATTTGCACTGCAATAAATTGTCCGCTAAGGACAAATTATAACAGTCTTCTTGGCGCGGGTCCGGATTGCGGACGAGCCAATTATATAAGGGTTTGTCTGGTGAAAATTTCAAAAATTTTGGTCGCCAACCGTTCTGAAATTGCCATCCGCGTGTTCCGCGCAGCCAATGAGCTGGGTATCAAAACCGTCGCGATATGGGCGGAGGAAGACAAATTAGCGCTCCACCGCTTCAAAGCCGACGAAAGCTATCAAGTTGGCCGTGGACCGCATTTAACCAAAGATATGGGTCCGATTGAAAGCTACCTTTCAATTTCCGAAATCATCCGCGTTGCCAAGCTTTCAGGCGCAGATGCCATCCATCCTGGCTACGGCCTCCTGTCCGAAAGCCCCGAATTTGTCGACGCCTGTCTGGAAGCGGGCATAACATTCATTGGCCCCTCGCCTGATACGATGCGCCGCCTCGGCAACAAAGTAGCCGCGCGCAATCTGGCTATTTCA
>JAYSWX010000023.1:0-14753 GCA_043717855.1 Phyllobacterium sp. | reverse complement strand
CACAAATTATGATTGGTCTAACCGCTTTTCATTTCCCCCAAACTTGCTAAATTGACCCTATGGACATTTCGCTGCTGCGCAAAAAGGGAACCGGCAAGGGTTTCTTGAACAACCACTTTCTGGTCGCCATGCCGGGAACGGCGGACACGCGCTTCTCCCGCTCTGTCATCTATATTTGCGCCCATTCCGAAGAAGGCGCGATGGGTTTCATCATAAATCACCGTCAATCCTTGGTTTTTCCCGATCTTTTGGTGCAAATTGGCCTTGTTGGCAAGGAAGATGCCATTTTGCTGCCTGATACCACGCGCGATTTTCTGGTGCGCGACGGCGGCCCCGTCGATCGCGGTCGCGGTTTCGTGCTGCATTCCAACGACTATAAAGTCAGCTCCACCCTGCCCATTTCCGATGATATCAGCCTCACAGCCACCGTCGATATCCTGCGCGCCATCTCCGGCGGCCAAGGCCCGCGCCGCGCTTTGATGACGCTCGGCTATTCCGGCTGGGGCCCCGGCCAGCTCGAACGCGAGATCGGCGACAACGGCTGGCTCACCTGCGAAGCCACAAAATCGGTGCTGTTTGACGACAATATCAACCGCACCTATGAGCGCGCTTTGGCCATGATTGGCGTTGATCCGTCACGCCTTATCACCGAAGCGGGACATGCGTAAACAAAAAAACCACCGCAAGAAGCGGTGATTTTTATGCAATTATATCAGATAGTTGAGAGATATTTTCTATTTAATCTTGATAACCACTTTGCCCTTGGCGCGCCCGGTTTGCACATAGTCCAGTGCTTCCTGAATCTGATCTAACGAATAAGTGCGGTCAATCAAGGGCGTTATTTTGCCCTGTTCCACTAGTGTTGCAATTTCCGCCAACTGCTCACCATTGGGCGTCATAAAGAATGAATCTTGATGAACGCCAACGGTCTCCGCAATGCCACTTTTGTCTATTTCACCAACAATTGAAACCAGCCAACCGCCCTTTTTCAACAGAGGGAACGAGCGTGTCCGCGTCTCCCCGCCAAGCGTATCCAGCACAATGTCATAGTCCTTGATGAGGTCTTCAAACTTTTGAGTTTTGTAATCAATCACCAAATCCGCGCCCAAGGACTTCACCATCCCAACGTTCGCGGTGCTAGTCGTACTGGCGACATACGCGCCAAAACTTTTGGCAATTTGAATAGCAATAGACCCCACACCGCCTGACCCGGCATGGATAAGCACCTTGTCGCCTGCCTTAATATGGGCGCGCTGCACCAGCCCCTGCCATGCGGTCAGCGACACAAGCGGCAGCGAGGCTGCCTCTTCGAAGTTGATATTACTAGGTTTTTTTGCCAAATCCACTTCTTTAATAACCGCAAATTCGGCAAACGTGCCTGCCTGCATACCATTGGGGCGGGCAAATACCTCGTCGCCAATGGCAAATTTTGTAACATCTTTGCCCACTTCAGTCACTACACCTGCAATATCATAGCCCAATATGTAGGGAAATTTCAGCGTCAGCATAGCCTTCAAATATCCAGCGCGTAGGTAATTATCTACAGGATTGACACTTGCTGCATGGACCTCAACCATAACGCTATCATTGAGCAAAACAGGTTTTTTTACGTCAGTAACAATAACCGGCGCGTTGTAATCATTGATAATTGCGGCTTTCATTGGAGATTCCTTTGTGTAATTTTAATGCCCGTAAGTCAGTTTTGCTACGGGAAATTGCTCCGCAAATGCGTTGAGCGTCGATCTATATATAGTGTGAACGCACAAACCCTTTCAAGGTTGCATCATGTATGCTGATATATCCCGAGTCTGCAGAACAAGGTTAGAATTCATGGCTAAGAAAATTGACAAGGCACTGCTGCCAACCACGCTGGGTACGCTTTACCCGCCGCCATTTGATGAGGCGTGCAAGTCGCGCGAGCGCACCAAACTTGGCGATAGTGCAGGGCTCACCCAGTTCGGCGTGAACCATTTGCGCCTTCCTCCCGGAAGCTGGTCCAGCCAACGCCATTGGCATACTCATGAGGACGAGTTCGTTTATGTGCTGTCCGGCGAAGTCACCTTGGTAACAAATTCCGGCGCTGAAATACTTCAAGAAGGAGATTGTGCTGGCTTCAAAGCCGGCGATGAAAATGGCCATTGTTTGCAAAATAATGGCACTGAAGACGCAATTGTTCTGGAAGTCGGTTCAAGAATTGCCGGAGATGCCGCGTTTTATGCCGATGTTGACTTAATTGCTCCGGCCAACGGCGTTCCCGCAATTTATACGAAGCGGGATGGAACGCCCTACACTGATCTCAAACGGCGCGGCGAAAAAGCCTAGCCTTTCGCGGTCGGCGCGTTCTGTTCCATAAGTAATCGCCCTGCAATTTCCGGCGTCATTGGTTCGCCAAACAGAAAGCTCTGTGCAAATTCGCAGCCCATTTGGCGCAGTTGCAACGCATCCTTTTCGCTCTCAATTCCTTCGGTCACAACCCGCAAACCGAGGTCATGCGCCATCGAGATGATTGAACGCAGCAGCACAAATTTCTTCGGATTATCATCACGCAGGAATGACTTATCGATTTTAATCATGTCAAACGGGAAGCGCGTCAAATAGGATAGGGACGAATGCCCAGTACCAAAATCATCCAAGGACAAGCCTACCCCGAGGGCCTTGATCTTATCCAAGATTGAAACTGCCTGTTCAGGGTTGTCCATCACGGCGGATTCAGTTAGCTCGAGTTTGAATGTTCCAGGCGCGACAGTGGATTTCGATAAAATTGTACGCAAATCCGCGACTAAATCACGGCGTATAATCTGCTTGGATGACAGATTTACGGACATAAACACATCCATATTGCCCGTGGCTTTTTGCCATTGCGCCAACTGCTGACTGGCCTGATTCATGGCAAAATGACCAATTTGCCCAATCATATTGCAGTTTTCCGCCATGGGAATGAATTCAGCCGGGGAAATCGCACCGCGTCGCGGATGATCCCAGCGCATCAATGCCTCAAAGCCGCAAACGGTCATATCAGACAGGCGTACGATTGGCTGATAAACGACATTCAATTCATGGCGTTCAGTCGCGCGGCGAAGGTCTGATTCCATCTGCAAGCGGTCGCTACCCACGCTACGGAAGGCCGGGCGAAAGGGTTCGATGCGATCACCACCAAAGCGCTTGGCTTGGTAAACCGCAAGCTCTGCATCTTTCACCAAATCCTCCGCAGTTGCCTGCTGCGAGGTCCATGTCATAAGCCCAACGGACGCAGTGAGTATGATCTCGCGCTTGGCGAACATTATAGGCGCACGTATAGCGGCTTTCACGGCTTCGGCAAAACCGGCAATGCGCGCCGGGTCGGATTCTGATAATAAAATCAACCCAAATTGGTCGCCGCCAAGCCTTGCCAGCGTGTCTTGTGGCTTCACGAGACGGATAATCCGCCGCGCCAATGTGAGTAAAATTGTGTCACCCGCTGACATGCCAAGCCCGTCATTGACCTGCTTAAACCGGTCAATATCTATGATAAACACAGTCGGACGGATTTTTTCTTCGATTTTGCCAACCGCAATGCTCGTTTCAAGCCGATCCAAAAACAGGCGGCGATTTGGCAATCCGGTCAAATTATCATTGATAGCATCATTAAGCAGGCGTTCCTCAGACTTTTTCTGCTCGGTCACATCCACCAGTGTTCCTACGCAGCGAATGACCTCGCCATCAGAACCGAGTACAGGGCGCGCTTTCAAAGTAAACCAGTGATAGTGCCCGTCGCGGGCGCGAAACCGGAAATCCTGTCCGATTTTCCCGCGCCTATGTTCCACGACCATATCCAAAGTGGTACGGAAACGATCACGATCATCGGGGTGCAAGTGCGGCAACCATACCCGTGCCGCGCCATGCAGCGTGTTGTTATCAAGCCCTATTAGCCCTGCAATATCGGGCTTGGTCACGATTTTATCGCGCGGCACGTCCCAGTCCCAAACTAAATCACCTGAACCGGCAATGGCCATGGCTTGGCGTTCCATGTCGCTAAATAAGCCCTGCTGAAGCGCGCCGCCGGCAAAGGCGTGCTGCATCACGGTAAAGCCAATGAGCAGCACTATCAGCACCAGCCCGCCGCCGAGTGCCGGCTGGATGATGTCATTATCAAGTTGGCCGGAAACGGCCATAAAGGCACTCATCAGCCAAAGAACTATCATTGCCCAAGTGGGAATAATCATGATGGCGCGGTCATAGCCACGGATTGTCAGAACTATTACCAAAACCAACCCGGCGGCCGCAGTAAATGCAAATGAAATTCGAGAAATTCCGGAGGCAATCTCCGGATCAAAAATCGCTACGCCGAACATCGCGCCAAGACCAATAAGCCAAAGCAGCGCACCATAGCTGAAATGGCCATGCCAGCGGTTGAGGTTTAGATAGGTATAGAGAAATACGACTAACGTGGCAGCAAGGCCAACTTCCGTCGCCGCCCGCCAGGTTTGTTCATTGCCCGGCGCAAGCGCGATAAGCTTCGAAAGAAAGCCGAAATCCACGCAGATATAGGCCAAAACTGACCAGGCCAGCGCGGCGGTGGCGGGAAACAGTGCGGTGCCTTTCACCACGAACAGAATAGTTAAGAACAATGCCAAAAGACCGGCAATACCAAGAACAATGCCTCGATAAAGCGTATAAGCGTTTACCGTATCCTTGTATGTGTCAGGCGACCACAAATACACCTGCGGTAGCTTTGGCGACGTCAATTCGGCGACAAAGGTCACCACAGTTCCTGGGTTTAACGTCACATGGAATACATCCGAATCCGGGCTGACCTGCCTGTCCAAGGCAAAGCCTTCACTTGGTGTGATTGATACAATGCGCGTTGAACCCAGATCCGGCCAAATAAAGCCAGAGCTTGCCAACCGATAATGAGGCGCAACGATCAATCGATCGATTTGTGTGTCTGTGGCATTGGCCAGCGCGAACACTGCCCAGTCGCCGCTGGTTTTGTCAGATGCGCCTTCCACCTCAATACGCCGTACAATGCCGTCAATGCCCGGCGCTGTAGATACGCTGAATTTGTCGCCCTGATTGGCAAATATCTGTACCGCACGGGATAGATCAATTGCCGTGTCTTCTTTAGTGATTTTGATTGGCTCAACAGCAAACGCCGGGACGGCAAAAAGCGCGACCAGAAATATGGCGAAAAACCCATAGATCTTTGCCATCCGCCGTTGTTCTTTTTTGCTGCTTTCGAAAATCATAACCTGCCTTTTTATCGTCACTCGTTTAACCCTGATATGATCGCAAAAAGCAAATGGTCCTGCCACTTTCCATTGATCTTGAGGTAGGATTTCAACAGACCTTCTTGTGTGAAGCCCGTTTTCTGCAAAACTCTAACGGATCGTTCATTGCCAGGGATACAGGCGGCTTCAAGGCGGTGCAGATTAAGCCTATCGAATCCAAATGTTATCAACGCTTTTACCGCGTCTTGCATCAAGCCTTTACCCGCGTAGGCTTGCCCCATCCAATATCCAATCTGGCCAGATCGCGCCATTCCATAGCGGATGTTACCAAGACTTATGCCCCCGACAAGCGCGCCGGATGCGCTATCAAAAATGAAAAATACATGCCCTGTACAGGTTTCCAATTCTATGTCTGCGCGGCGCAGACGGGCTTTGAAGGCGGCTTTTGACAGTTCATCGCTGGCCCAAGTCGGCTCCCATGGCTCAAGAAAAGTGGCGCTATCGGCCCGAAGTTTCGCCCATTCATGATAATCTGCCCTACGAGGATAGCGCAAATCCACCCGCTGCCCACTGGCAATTACTATTGGTTTATCGTGGATGAGCCCGAACAACATACCCGAATGCCGGGTTAGTCGACGGTCGCGCTGTTCGCGCCACTAGATTTAAGTCCAGCGCAAATGTCTTCATACGAAGGCAATTTGCTGATCGGCCCGATAGCGGAAACTGTCGGAACTGCATCCAAGAACAGACGGCCTGCAAGGTCACGCAAGCGTTCAACCGTAATATTGGACAGCCGCTCCATTAATTCTTCATTATCGACAGGGCGGCCAAAAAGCATTATTTGACGCGCAATTTGCCCTGCACGGCTGGCAACACTTTCACCGGACATTAGAAGACTGGCGCGGTATTGCGCGCGGGCGCGGTCCACCTCTTCCTGTGAAATATCAACCGCTGCGCGGCGCAATTCCGACAGAAGCACAGGTATCAGGCGCGGCAAATCTTCCTCACCAGTGGCCGCATGAATGCCAAAAAGGCCGGTATCCGAAAAGCCCCAATGAAACGCATAGACGGAATAGCAAAGCCCGCGCTTTTCGCGCACCTCTTGAAACAGCCGCGAAGACATGCCGCAGCCAAGGATCATTGACAGCACTTGCGAGGCATAAAAATCGCGCACATGATACGCCTTGCCCTCAAAGCCGAGTAAGAACTGCGCATCCATCAAGTCACGCTCTTCGCGGTAGTCGCCGCCAGTGTACGTGGCCGGTTCCGGCACAAAAGCGTCGGATTTTGCTTGAAAAGTGCCAAGCCGTTTTTCGATTTCCGCCACAAACTCTTCGTGATTGATAGCGCCGGCCGCAGAAACCACCATACGCTCGCCGGCATATTGCCGCCTAATAAAATCATGCAGCTCTTGTGATGTAACGCGCTCTACGGACTCAGGTGTCCCCAAAATAGCACGGCCAAGTGTCTGCTTTTGGTATGCTGTCTCAGTAAAGCGATCAAATACGGCATCGTCCGGCGTATCATGAGCCGCGCCGATTTCCTGCAACACAACATGCTGCTCACGCTTTAATTCGGTAGGCTCAAACTGCGAGTCTGTCAAAATATCTGACAAAATGTCGATGGCCAGCGGCATGTCGTCTTTCAAAACGCGCGCATAATAAGACGTTGTTTCTACACTGGTTGCCGCATTAATCTCCCCGCCAACGTCCTCAATATCCACTGCAATTTGCCGCGCATTGCGCTTATTCGTGCCTTTAAAGGCCATGTGTTCGAGCAAATGGGCAATGCCATGCTCACTTTCGGTTTCACTGCGCGAACCGGATTTTACCCAAATACCAAGCGCAACGCTCTCAATGGTTGGAAAATTTTCTGTGGCCACAATAATACCATTGGCCAGCGTGCTGACATTAACGCCCATTCAGGCTCTCTCCCGCTTATCGCAACTGCTGTCAGGCCTTTAGAACCCGCGCGTGCTCTTGTATATGCTTCTGCACCAATTCTAACTGAGATGAAAGCACTGTAAACTGCTCTTTGCGGTCCATAAGATCGGCTAGAAAATGCGGCAAAGCCGGATAAATGCCGCTTGCCGCCTTTACTGCATCCGGAAATTTAGCCGGATGGGCAGTCGAAAGAATAATCATCGGCGTTTTGGATTGCTTTTGGTCCCGTGCCACTTTGATCCCGACTGCAGTGTGAGGGTCAGCCAAATAGCCGTCGCTTGTCATCATGTCCGCAATCATTTTTGCGGTTTCGGCCATCGTGGATCGACCGGCGCCAAATATTTCCTGCATTGCACCAAGCGGGCCCGCATCAATCGAAAAACTGCCGGATTGCGAAATGCCAGCCATCATGCGCCGGACAGCGGCGGCATCGCGGCCGTGGCTTTCAAACAGCAACCGTTCAAAGTTGGATGAAATTTGAATGTCCATAGACGGCGACGTGGTCTGCATCACACCGCGCATTTCGTAAGTGCCTGTTTCAAACGTGCGTGCCAAAATATCATTGTCATTGGTGGCAATAATCAGCCGCTCAATCGGCAGGCCCATTTTCATGGCCACGAAGCCTGCAAAAATATCGCCGAAATTCCCCGTTGGCACTGTGAACGACACGGGGCGATGCGGGCTTCCGAGCGAAATTGCCGTCGAAAAATAATATACCACTTGAGCCATTATTCGGCCCCAGTTAATAGAGTTCACGCCGGAAAGCTGCAAATGATCGCGAAATTTATGATCGTTAAACATGGCTTTCACCAATGCTTGGCAATCATCAAAGTTGCCCTCAATTGCCAGCGCATGAACGTTGCTGGCGGTTGATGTTGTCATCTGGCGCCGCTGCACGGGCGAAACTTTGCCATGTGGAAACAGGATGAACATGTCGGTCCGGCTGCGCCCCGCAAACGCATCAATCGCCGCGCCGCCCGTATCGCCGGATGTCGCACCGACAATTGTCGCCCGCTGGTCGCGTGTTATGAGCACATGGTCCATCAGCCGCGCCAGAAGCTGCATCGCCACATCTTTGAATGCCAGCGTTGAGCCGTGGAAAAGCTCAGCGATAAATTCATTCGGGGCTGTTTGCACTAAAGGACAAACCGCATCATGGCGGAACGTGCCGTAGGCTTCGTCGATCATAGAGCGCAGTGCCGCTGGCGCAATGTCGCCTTCGACAAATGGCATCAACACTGCAAATGCAATGTCCTGATAGCTCTTGCCAGCCATAGCCGCGATGTCGGCTTTCGAAAATTGCGGCCACGTTTCAGGCAGGTAGAGCCCGCCGTCCCTCGCCAATCCAGCCAAGAGGGCATCAGAAAAACTGAGGACGGGGGCCTCACCGCGTGTGGAAATGTAGCGCATCAAATTTCTCTCAACAACAACACTTGCTCTTGCTTGATAAAAAAGAGCAAAATGAATTATCACGCGCAGCAAAATGTCCACGCTGTCAAAAAAGCGCCGGAAAGCGGAAAGATGGTCCGCATCTGGTGCAATTTATTCGTTGCCGTCCTATAGACCAAGTGCCGCTGTTAAGGGAAGAACCACAATGATGAGAAATTCCGGAAATCTGCTCGCGAAGTTTGCAGTGTTTTTAGCGGCTGGCGCGGTATTGAGCGCATGTAATACCAGCGATACCGCAGGCGCACTCAATCTTGGTGGCAACAAAGAGGCCAAGGTGCAGCAAGAGCGCGTTCTTGCCTCGGAACTCACTGGGTTTTGCCCGCAAGTCACATTACGTGAAGGAACGGCATTCTTCACCACCTATGCCAAGGGAGCGGATAGGGAAGATGGCAGCAAAGACCCCGCGCTGGCCATTTATCAAGCTTCGATTACTGATGTTACGCGCGCTTGTTCCCGCGCCACCGGGGCGCTGACTATCAATGTGGCGGTCGCCGGGCGTGTTGTGCCGGGACCGAAAGCCACGGGTGCAAGTGTGTCGCTGCCCATTCGCGTTGCCATTGTTGATGGTGATAATGTACTTTACTCGCAGCTTCAGCAGTTCCAAGTCACAGTAAATCCGAGCGACGCCGCCACTCAGTTTGTTTTCAATGATCCAAATGGAGCAGTGCCGCTCGAGTCAGCCAAGGCCATACAGATTTTTGTTGGTTTCGATGAAGGTGCCCCGAAGGCAACAAAGACCAAAAAGAAAGTCGCGGGCTAAACGCCTGACATAAAATGACCCAAGACCCAAGATTAGCTGAATGGCTCGCTGCGCTGCGTGACGGCGTGGCATCGTCCAAATTTGTCAAACTCAGTTTGAACAAGCCCACGCCCGCCGCCGATGATTTGAAAAGCATCGACGCCCGCCCGCTGATGATTAAAGGCGAAGTGAAACTATCTTTCACCTATCATCATAAAACTAATGACATTGTGAAAAATTATACGCTGGATGAGGCGTCCGCGCTGGTCACGGCGTTCCTGTCAGACAAGTTTGCCAACGGCCGCCTGTTTACGCTGGAAGCAGATTTGCAGCTAACGCGCCAAGGCGCAGGCCATGCGCTACACCGCCATCCGCCGACTGAAACCAAAGCGCCGCAGTTAGACCATAACCGCGCCAAAAACCGCATCCTCGGCGGCGGCGCAGGCTGGATGCGCGCTCTAGGATTAGCCGATGCACGCGGCGACATCTTGCCGACCGCGCAAGATAAGTACCGCCAGATCAACAAATACATTGAGATTTTAGATAATCTTATCAAACAGTTGCCGCCTGAACGGCTGGATGAGTTCCGCCCGCTCAAAATAATCGACATGGGCGCAGGCAAGGGCTATCTGACGTTTGCGCTCTACGACCACATCACCAACAAAATGAAACTCGCTGCCGAAATCACTGGCATCGAGTTTCGCCCGGACTTGGTAAAGCTATGCAATCAGGTAGCCTTTGGCAGCAATTTCACGGGCCTCACTTTCGTCGAAGGCACCATTGAAGGCTTCGATTGCACTGGCGCGGATATAGTGATCGCGCTGCACGCCTGCGACACCGCAACCGATGATGCCATCGCCAAAGCCATTCATGCCGACGCCAGCCTCATCGTCGTCGCCCCGTGCTGCCACAAACAAATCCGCCGCGAGATGGAAAAAGGGCAGGGCAAAAGCGACCTCGATTTCCTGCTGAAATACGGCACCTACGTCGAACGCATCGCCGAAATGGTAACCGACGGCATGCGCGGCGAACTGATGGAACTTTCTGGATATAAGACCAATTTGTTTGAATTTATATCCGATACGCATACGCCAAAAAACGTAATGATTGTGGCATCGAAGCAAGCGTTATCTGACAAGAAAGTTGCTGCGCTGCGGGCGTCATTGGATAAGACAAAGCAGCAGTTTGGGATCAAATATCATCAACTTCAATTACTTTTGGGTCATCAGCAAATTTCTGATCCGTCAAATTTATAGCGAGATGGTTCATAAAGTTTTTGGTATGTATCATGACGTTAAAAGCTTGGTTATCGGTATACTTACCGCGGCTGTGTGAAACATAATTTCTCCAACCGTCTTTGAAGTATCGAAGTTCTTTTGCTGCCTCAGATAGAAATTGTAAACGTGCATTCCTGCTTGGTCCGCGGCTCAATTTTCTATCTAAGTCATGAATTTTCTTTTCAATTTGGTCTATGGTATTTTTCCAATTTTCGTCAGACTGGGGTATGCCTAAATTTTTGGCCAGATTATTTAATCCGCATTCCAGAACGCGCATCATGTGAAAAATGGAGGCCGTTGGGTGACCAAGCGCCCATAGGTCGATGCCACTAAAAACGTCTTCTTTTATGTCTGGGAAGTAAGCGAGGGAAACATCCCAATCCTCCATCCAGTCTTTCAATATTTTTGCCTTATCAGATGGGTATAAATAGCAAAGTCGAAACTTAAGATCGTCGTCTAGTGAATCGTACAGAGCTCTAAGGCCATACTCAAGATTTTTTAAATTTATACCCTTCTCAAGCGGGATTTCGAGGCGCTCTATAGCATTCGTAACACTTTGAAATTCAAAGACCTTTGCGTCCTCACGCCAGATTGACAACCATTTTTGGATTTCAGCAACCTTATCTGCTGGTACTTCCTCGTAATAGTTTTCTGTCGAGTTTAAAGCTATCGACACCATAATACACTGGTGCGTGAGCTGGGAGCAAAACGTCCCTAAGTTGTAGATACTACAATTTATCATTTAGCAGATCGTAAGCTCCAGCAAAAAGACTCTTAAACTCAACATCAATAATTTGGAATGCCATTGAAAGAGTAATTGGCGATAAGGCCGAATTCAACACTAATTTGGAGTGCGTCTACATTCTAATCCTCTTCCCGCCACTCCGCCATCGCCTCAATCATCTGCGGCAGCAGTGCGTGGCGGTTTATCACCGTTTCCGCGCCTGCCTCAGTCAATCGCTCGCCGTGGCCAATATAAGTGTGCGAGCCACCAGTGAAGCCGATCACGCGCATACCTGCCGCCTTCGCCGCGCGAACGCCGGGAATGGAATCTTCAACAACAATCGTGCGGGAAGGGTCCGCGTTAAACTGCGCCGCACCATAGAGAAACACATTCGGGTCCGGCTTGCCGAGCTTCGTACCCACTTCGTAGGCAGCAAAAATATGCGGCTCGAAAAGGTTGATGAGATTGGTGCGGGTGAGCGAAATTTTCAGCCGCTCGCTGCCAGAATTGGAGCAAATGCACTTTGGCAATTTGATGCGCTTCACTGCGCGGTCCGCGCCTTCGATCATATCCAGCTCATTTGCCAGCGCCAAATCCACCAGCTTTTCTGATCGATCAAGCAGGCTCGCCGAAAGCGGAATCCCCGCCGTCTTTTCCACATCAAGCAAAATCTGCTTCCACGTCATGCCCGCGTAACGCTCAGACATTTCCTCATGGCTGATTTCATAGCCGGCATCGGTCAAGAGTTTAGCCTCAATCTTGGACGCCAATATCTCGCTATCGACCAAAACACCGTCGCAATCAAAAATAACCAGTTGAGGTTTTAACATTATAAAATCCGGACAAGATGAGGCAGGAGAGGGAAGGTGCGGGTTAGCCTATCGAGCCTTATGACGCAACCTTGATAACGGTCATCGACGGGCCTGATTTGAATGAGCTATCGTCTGAAACGAATACATCGCAACCAGCTTCCAGCGCTGAAATATAGTGGATGGCATCCATCAGTTTGAGACCGAGTACACCGCCGGCAATCGCCGCGCGAGATGCTAATGCGCCATCCAGCGGTAACATTTTAACATCGCTGCTTCCATCAAACAGAGTTTGGTAAAGTTCTACAAGCTCATGGTCGCTCTCACGGCTAGGCAGATAAATGCACTCCGCCAACGTCAGTTCATTCGTTACGATGGTAGCGCCAACGGCCGCGATGCGCTCAAATAGCGCCTTCACACTAGGATAAAATCCCGGAGTCGTTTCAATAAAATAGACGAAAACATTGGTGTCAATATAAACGAGCGAGCCTGCTTGTATTTCATCCATTGTCACGCAGCCAACGGATATGGCTGTCTATCTCTTCGCGCGATCGTACATTTCCGGCTCGTGCGCCTTTACCCTCGAAGGCAAGTAACCCGGATTTTGCAGCCTGCGCGTAAGCTTGAATTTCGTCGCGTTCAAGGTCACCCAGATAGCGGTCAAGCGCTTCCTTCATCAAATAGGAACGTGACCTGCGCGTCACTTTCGTAGCCGCGTCCAGCCGCGCGCGGGATTCATCAGGAAGGCGTATGGAAATTGTCGGCGCGTAGTTGTTCATGTGTCACCTCGATACTTTATTGCATTTTGTAACACATTGTAGTCGAAACTGCAATTTGCAATCATCACCTTAGCTCTTCACTGAAAATTTACCCTGTTCGGTAACTATACCTCACGAGTAATGTGTAAATCAGTGTGGTGCGTTTATGTCTGCAGTTCGCCTTGTGTCCGAAATGGGCATCAGCCCTTCGAAATCCGAAAATTGGCTGAATACTATCCTGAAGGGCGATTGCGTGGCCGCGCTGGATGCGCTGCCGGATAACTCAGTAGATCTCATCTTCGCTGACCCCCCGTATAACCTTCAATTGAATGGCGATCTGCACCGCCCCGACCAGTCCATGGTCGATGCCGTGGATGACCACTGGGACCAGTTCGAAAGCTTCGCCGCTTACGACGCCTTCACGCGCGCATGGATGCTGGCCGCCCGCCGTGTGCTCAAACCCACAGGCTCCATCTGGGTCATCGGCTCCTATCACAACATCTTCCGCGTTGGTTCCATCATGCAGGATTTGGGCTTCTGGATGCTCAACGACATCGTGTGGCGGAAGAACAATCCAATGCCAAATTTCCGTGGCCGCCGTTTTCAAAACGCGCATGAAACAATGATCTGGGCCTCCAAGGACGCCAAATCCAAGGGCTACACATTCAACTATGAGGCCATGAAGGCATCCAACGACGACCTGCAAATGCGCTCGGATTGGCTGTTCCCCATCTGCACCGGTGCGGAGCGTTTGAAGGACGAAAACGGCACCAAAATCCACCCGACCCAAAAGCCGGAGGCCCTGCTGGCGCGCGTGATTATGGCGTCCTCCAAGCCCGGCGATGTCGTGCTGGACCCGTTCTTCGGCTCAGGCACCACAGGCGCGGTCGCCAAACTTTTGGGCCGCAATTACGTCGGCATTGAGCGCGAACAAAAATACATTGACGCCGCATCCGCCCGCATCGCGGCCGTCGTGCCGCATGGCAAGGCGGAGCTAACAGTCATGACCGGCAAACGCGCCGAGCCAAGAGTGGCCTTCGTCTCGCTCCTAGAAAGCGGCCTGATGAAACCCGGCACAGTCCTAACCGATGCCAAAGGCCGAAACGGCGCCATAGTCCGCGTCGATGGCACACTAGCCGTCAACGGCACCGCCGGCTCCATCCACAAAATGGGCGCGTTGGTGCAAAGCCTAGACGCCTGCAATGGCTGGACCTACTGGCACTTCGAGCTAAACGGCAAGCGCGTGGCGATTGATGTGCTGAGGCAGGAAGTAAGAGACGGGATGGCGGTGGCGTGAGCTGCCGCAAGCAAACGCCGCCGTTTGGCAACGAACAGCGGTGAGCGTGATCTCCCCACTCGCGGGGGGTGAGCGCCGGTTTCGCGCAGCGAAAGCAATCGATCCTGTGAATCGATTGCAGGCGGCGAACGCACGGAGCCATGCGACGGGCAGGCCAGTCCGACAGGACAGAGGGGGGCGCCTCGCGCTGAGCCTGCGCTACATTTTTGCACTTAAACTGCTAGTGAGTTCTTAGCCTAACAGGGCCAAACCTGACCACGTACTTGTCCCGATTGCCCATATTGTGCTTGCTAAAGAATTAGCGGCGATATTTGGTTTTTCAGACTTCGTAATTTCTGTTTTCATGTGGTTTTCCTTTCCATTCGTTGTTAACAGCGCAACGTCATAAGCCAAAGTCCATAGGGCTAAGAACGAAAGTAGGCCACCGAGACAGATAACGTGGATGGAGATTGGGTAATCCCCCCACAAATTCACTGGGTTAATAAGTAGAATTTTCTCGGTATTAAGAACGAGGAGATTTTGATGAAGAAGAGCAGATTTACGGAAACAC
>JAYSWX010000022.1:0-14755 GCA_043717855.1 Phyllobacterium sp. | reverse complement strand
AGGTTTACGACCAGTTTTCGACCACCAAATCTAGTGTGGCGGCGGGCCGTAAATTCCCGCGCCGCTTGCCTTAGCGTTGTCGGCCTCGCTGACATAGGGGCCGTCTGCTCTTGCCCGTGCCCAGCCATTTTCTACTAACCATTTTGCCGGATCGCCGCCCGCCAAAAGACATTCGGCGCTGGTTGCTGTATCAATCAGGCCATCCGGCATGTCACAATTTAGAGTTCTCGATCGCAAATAAGCGCGGAAAGCCGTTCGCGCCACCATTCCGCACGGCCAAATCTGGCCAGAGGGTGCCGTGCATGTGTCTGTTTCGGTCAAAGTATCCAGCCCGGCGAGTGTAATAGACACGCTTCCGGCCTGGATAATGCCTGCCGCGCTTGCAAAACCATTGCCCACAGTTCGCCAGCGTTTCGGTAAGTCTTTTGCCGGTTTTGGCGGCAACGGAAGCGGGGGCGCGGCTATGTCGCTTAGTGGCGCACGGGGTTCAACTCTTTGTAATCCAGAGGCTTTTTCTGAAACATCGTCATTTTCTGCGGCCGAATTTGCGGAGAGTGATATGCGGTTTGGCTGCGCCGCTAGGTTCTGCGCCGGCGCAGTTTTTGCCGACCGGACGTGCCAATCCAAGAACTTAGCCGTTGATAATGCCATTGTGAGCGCTGTGCCAACCAAAGCCAGCAACGCCCAAAGCATATAGCGAAACGGCGAATAACTTACTGACTGGCCCATATAATCCGCGCGATCCATTCAACTTCGGCAGGCTTGAACTGGCGGTCTTCATGTTCCGGATTTAATGATTTTAATTCAATGACTTCCGTAGATTTTCGCTTCAAAACTTTGGCCATAACCTCACCGTTACAGGTGCGAACAACGACCCTGTCACCCTGACGAACAGCCGCATTTTGCGAGACCACAACCGTATCCCCGTCGCGGTATAAAGGCATCATGGAATGGCCTGAAATCTTCAATGCGAAGATGCCATCCGTTCCGCCAGCAGGCATTTCTACTCTGTCCCAGCCTTCACCAACGGGGAAACCTGAATCATCAAAATAGCCACCTGCACCTGCTTCGGCTAGGCCAAGAAGCGGGGCGGAGAATTGCTTGTAGGCCTTAATTTCCGGCGCGCGCGCGTTCAGAGGGCTGATTAACCCCATGAATTCATTGAAAGAAGCGCCGGTTGCCTCAATAATTTTAGCGAGCGATTCGGTCGATGGCCAGCGCGGGCGACCGTCCACACTGGTGCGCTTTGACTTATTAAAGGACGTCGGGTCAAGGCCTGCCTTCTTGGCCAAGCCGGAGGCGGACATATCATAGCGCTGCGCTAAAGCGTCAATCGCTTTCCAAACAGTTTCATGGTTCAACATCGGACATACTCTTGCGCGACCGCTCTACGTCGATTCGCAGAAATTATTCCTATTTTCTATTTTGATGTTTGTCTAGTCGATAAAGGAATAGTGTCATAAAATTGGACTTTTTGACAAAAAACCTGTGGTCTTTGTACGCTTTATCGGATTTCCAAGGCAAAATGGCAGACCCAATTTTTAAACTACAATAAACCGGGTCTGCTGTAAAATTAAGAAATCGAATTACTCTGGCATAAACTATTCGTCGCTTGTTTCCGGTGCAAACACTGGGCCGAGAGTGGCGATGTCGCGAACGTTCTTTTGCACCGCCACTGCCGCAAAACCGCTTACGAGGTAGGCCATTGCGAAAAATCCCTTCTCACTCAAAAGCAAAGTTGCGTTAAACAGACCTACCGCCATTAAAAGAACAGCGGACCCTGTCGCTACCCAGCATAGGCTGTAGTAGATATTGGTAACAGGGACGCCTTCGATTTGGTCGCGGACTGTTTTTTGAAGCGATATGACAGCAAAAAGCCCAAACAATAACAGTGTGAAATAGTAACCTTTTTCATTTAGCTGCATTTGCGCATTCCAAAGACCAAGAAGATAGCTGACGATTCCCGCAAGCAGGACGGCCCAAGAGGCGGCCACGAATGCGTTAGTGGGACGAAGTTGCTGGCTCATGTTGTTTCCCCTGATGAATAGTAAAGTTGATTCTTAACCACCTAAAGATTGCAAAATTGTTATCGAAAGGCGTGGTATTTTTTGCAAATCAGTGAGTTGTGTTGCACAAACACAAACAAATATCGACCCAATAGGGCCGATATCTGTTTCTAATTTGGTATATATTTAGATTTTCTTGCGCTTATGCAGCTTTGCTTTTCGCGTAGGGATCAAAGCGGGAGTAGAAATTCTCACCTTTGGCGGCCATGTCTTCCAAAAGTTTGTTTGGCTTGAATTGATTGCCATATTTCTTCTGTAACGCCTTGGCCTGCACCACAAACTTTGCCGCACCGATGCCGTCAATGTAAGACAGCGTGCCGCCCGTATATGGCGCGAAGCCGAACGCCAGGATCGAACCGACATCCGCCTCACGCGGGTCCGTTACGATGCCTTCTTCCATCACGCGGGCCGCTTCCAGCGCAATGACTGTTAGGAAGCGTTGCTTCAATTCGGCAACGCTGACCTTATCCGCATCTTGCTGTGGATATAGGTCTTTGAGACCTGGCCAAATATGTTTTTTGGCTGGCTTTGCCGGATAGTCATAGAAGCCCTTACTGTTCTTACGGCCACGACGATCATTGCCATCCACCATCTTGTTCACAAGCTCTATGTGCTTGGGATTAATGGCTTTTTCACCCATGTCAGCCACAGCAGCTTTCAGAATTTTCTGGCTCAAATCAATCGCAGTCTCGTCGTTAAGCGCCAGCGGGCCAACCGGCATACCAGCCATACGGGCGGCATTTTCGATCATGATCGGCGGTACGCCTTCAATCAGCATGTTGTAGGCTTCAGACATGTACATCAGCACACAACGGTTGACGTAGAAGCCGCGCGTATCATTGACCACGATCGGCGTTTTCTTGATGGCGCGAACATAATCCAGCGCCAAAGTGAGGGCTTTTTCTCCGGTTTCTTTGCCAAGGATTATCTCAACAAGCATCATCTTATCAACGGGTGAGAAAAAGTGAATGCCGATGAAATTTTCAGGGCGCACGGACACTTTTGCCAAACCTGTTATCGGCAAGGTGGAGGTATTGGAGGCGAAAATCGCCGTGGGTTTCAACGCGGCTTCGGCTTTTTCCGTAACCACACGCTTCACGTCGCGGTCTTCAAATACCGCCTCAATTACGAGTTGGCAGTCCTCCAAATCAGCATAGTCCGCCGTTGGGTGGATCAGCGATAGCAGCGCGTCTTTGTCGCTCGCGGTTGCCCGGCCCTTTTGCATATCCTTGGTGATGAGGTCTTCCGAGATAGATTTGCCCTTGTTGGCGGCGTCCATATCGCGGTCAATCAGCACGACAGAAATGCCAACCTTTGCAGTGACATAGGCGATGCTCGCCCCCATAAAGCCGGCACCAATAACACCAATTTTGGTGATTTTGCTTGGCGGCGCGTCCTTCGGGCGGCGTGCGCCTTTGTTGAGTTCCTGCAGCGAAACAAACAGCGAGCGGATCATCATGCCCGCTTCTGTCGTCTGCAAAACATTGGTGAAATAGCGTTGCTCGATTTTAAGAGCGGTATCGAACGGCACAAGCAAGCCTTCATAAACACATTTCAAAATGGCGGTTGCACCGGGATAATTGCCCTGCGTCTCGCGACGCAAAATTGCGCCTGCCGCTGGCCAAAGATTGGCGCCTTGCGCCGAATAGACAGCGCCGCCGGGCAGCTTGAAGCCTTTTTCGTCCCATGGCTGAACGGCTTTGAGGCCGTTGGTAATCATGGCTTTAGCAGCCGTGATAAGGTTGTCAAACGGCACCACTTCGTGCACCAAGCCCATAGCCTTAGCGCGCGATCCTGACAGGCTGGAGCCGGTTGTCATCATCTGCAAGGCATCTTGTTGGTTGGTCAGCCGTGGGACGCGCTGTGTGCCGCCAGCACCGGGGAAAATGCCCACTTTGACTTCCGGCAGGGCGAGCTTGACCTTTAGATCATCGGAGACAACGCGGCCGTGACAGGCCAACGATAGTTCAAACGCGCCGCCCATGCACACGCCATTGATGGCCGAAACCCACGGCTTGCCGGAGGTCTCAATTTTGCGGAACAGCCACGTCATGCGGCCCGCTGTTTCAAACAGCAGCTTGGTGGCGTTTTCCTGATTTTTGGCTTTTTCGGTATTGTACATTTCGAACATCGCTTTAATCATTGTAAGATCAGCGCCGCCCGAAAATGTTTCTTTGCCGGAGGTGAACACAACGCCTTTTACGGCCTCATCCGCTTTCACAGCATCCACCAAGGCTTCCAATTCGTTCATCACCTCTTCGGTGAAAACGTTCATGCTTTTGCCCGGCATATCCCATGTGATGAGGGCGATGCCGTCGAGGTCTATTTCGTATTTGAAGTTATTGTATGTCATGTGAATATCCTCAAACCCGTTCGATAATTGTGGCTGTACCCATGCCGGCACCGATGCAGAGTGTGACCAGCGCCACGTTCAAATCGCGGCGTTCAAGCTCATCCAGAACTGTACCGAGGATCATCGCGCCGGTTGCACCGAGCGGATGGCCCATGGCAATGGCACCGCCACAGACATTGATCTTATCATGAGGAATGTCAAAGGCTTGCATATAGCGAAGCACAACGGCAGCGAAGGCTTCGTTGAGCTCAAAGAGGTCAATGTCCGACAGTTTCATGTTGGCGCGGGCCAGCAGTTTTTCGGTCACATCGACCGGACCTGTCAGCATTAGCGCGGGGTCTGAGCCAATGTTGGCGAAGGCGCGAATCCGGGCGCGGGGTTTCATGCCAAACATGGTGCCAGCGGCTTTCGAGCCGAGCAAAACGGCGGCAGCACCGTCCACAATGCCGGAGGAATTGCCAGCATGATGGACATGATTAACCACCTCAACATCAGGGTGAGCCTGAATGGCAACAGCATCAAAACCGCCCATTTCGCCCTGCATCACAAAGGCTGGCTGGAGGCTGGCAAGCCCTTGCATATCCGTTGTCGGACGCATGTGTTCGTCATGATTCAATATCAACAGACCATTCTGATCTTTGACCGGAATGACTGAATTCTTGAAGTAACCGCTCTTCCATGAATGCGCCGAACGTTTCTGGCTTTCGACGGCGTAAGCATCCACATCATCGCGTGAAAAACCATATTTCGTGGCGATCAAATCTGCGGAAATACCCTGTGGCATGAAGTAGGATGGCAGCCCGACTGACGGGTCCATATACCAAGCGCCGCCCGCAGCGCCCATGCCCACACGGGACATGGATTCCACGCCGCCGGCGATTACAATATCATCTGCGCCCTGCACGATTTTTGCAGCGCCGAGGTTGATAGCGTCCAAGCCCGAAGCGCAGAAGCGCGAGATTTGCAGGCCCGGAGCTGCAAACGCATAGCCTGCCTCAAACGCGGAAGATTTAGGGATTACCGCACCGGCTTCGCCGACCGGATCGACACATCCGAAAATGATATCGTCAACTTTGGAGGTGTCGATGCCGTTGCGGTCGCGCAAGGCTTCGAGCACTTTTGCGCCGAGGCGCACCGCCGGCACTTCGTGCAGGCTGCCGTCTTTTTTGCCTTTGCCGCGCGGGGTGCGCACATGATCGTAAATAAAGGCGTCAGCCATTGTCGTGGTCCTCTCAAAGGAGACTAATTTCAAATATATGCTTATGTTCTGCCGAATTTTTCGGCAGTCAAGTTTATCAGAAGGCTTCCGCTGCTAATTCCATCATGCAGTCGCCGCCAACCTGAATGCGGGTGAGGCGCAATGCAGTTTCCGGCATCATACGCTCCATGAAAAAGCGGGCAAGCACCAGCTTGGTGTTCATGAAATCAGATGCGCCGTTTTCAGCGATTTTGTCATGTGCGGTCTTGGCCATCATGCCCCACATGTGGCCTAGCGCAACAAGACCGAACATGTGCATGTAGTCGGTCGAACCTGCACCGGCATTATCCGGCTTCGCCATAGCGTTTTGCATGAACCACATGGATGCGGCTTGCAGATCGTTCAGGCCCTTTTTCAATGCTTTCGTCAGGGGAGCCATCGCCTCGTTGGCGCGGTTGGCCTCGCAGAAATCACCGACTTCCTTGAAATAGGCCATCAGTGCGCGCCCGCCGTTGAGACCGAGTTTGCGGCCCACAAGATCCAGCGCCTGCACGCCATTTGCGCCCTCATAAATCATAGTGATGCGGGCATCGCGCACGAACTGGCTCATGCCCCATTCTTCAATATAACCGTGCCCGCCAAACATCTGTTGGGCCATGACGGCATGGTCAAAGCCTTTGTCCGTCAGCACACCCTTGATAATCGGTGTGAGCAGACCAAGCACATCGTCCGCCACAACACGCTCTTGTTCATCTTGTGAGCGGTGCGCGATGTCGGACTTTAGCGCTGACCACAGGATAAACGCACGGCCTGCCTCATTAAAGGAGCGGATAGTCATCAGCGTGCGGCGCACATCGGGGTGAACGATGATCGGGTCGGCCTTTTTGTCCAGCGCTTTCGGGCCTGTCAGGGCGCGACCCTGAATGCGGTCTTTGGCGTAAATGGCTGCGTTTTGATAAGCCACTTCTGACACTGCCAAGCCTTGCAAGCCAACGCCGAGGCGGGCTTCGTTCATCATGGTGAACATGGCGCGAAGGCCTTTGTGTTCTTCGCCAAGCAGCGTGCCGACAGCTTCGTCATAGTTCATCACGCAGGTCGAATTGCCGTGGATGCCCATTTTTTCTTCAATCGAGCCGCAGCTCACTGTGTTGCGCGAGCCATCTAGATTGAACTTCGGCACTATGAAAAGCGAAATGCCTTTTACGCCTTCCGGTCCGCCTTCGATACGGGCAAGAACCAGATGGATGATATTTTCTGACAGATCATGCTCGCCAGCGGAGATGAATATTTTTTGGCCGGAGATTTTGTAGGTGCCGTTGCCCTGCGGCACAGCCTTGGTGCGCAGGAGACCCAAATCTGTGCCACAATGCGGCTCGGTTAGGTTCATCGTGCCGGTCCACAGACCATCAGTCATATTTGGCAGATAGGTGGACTTTTGTTCGTCCGAACCGTGAGCATGAATTGCTGCCATTGCGCCTTGGGTGAGGCCCGGATACATAGTGAAGGCCATATTGGCAGCACTGAAGTATTCGCCAACGGCGGAGTGAATAATGTAAGGCAAACCCTGCCCGCCATATTCGGGGTCTGCAGCCAAGCCAAGCCAGCCGCCATCGCGATATTGTTTGTAGGCATCTTTGAAGCTGTGCGGCGTGGTGACCGTGGCATCGGCATTACGCACGCAGCCGATTGTATCACCGTCGCGGTTGGTAGGCTGGATGATGTTTTCGGCAAGCTTTGCGCCTTCGGCCAAAATCGCTTCCAGCACATCGGGCGTGGCATCGGCAAAGCCGGGCAAATTATTATACTTTTGGTAACCGAGGACATCATTGAGAATAAACAACGTGTCTTGGACGGGTGCGCGGTAGCTCGGCATAAAAATCTCCTCCACTATTGAACCGACCAACCAGCCGATCGCCATTTAGATAACTAAAATATTGACGTTTGCGTAAACGTCAATATTTTTTTCTGTTTTTGGCCGTCAAATCGAACAAATTTGAATTTTGCTCTGCCAAACCGGCGGTAATTGACACAAAATGCTATTAAGCAACCATTTTAGGCAGCTTCAAGCGCTCCGAAATCTGATTCATGCCATTGTGAAGTTCTGCGATGGCCTCATCAATTGCCGTGCGCTGTTGCTTCATCTTCTCAAGCTGGCGCTTACCTTTTTCAAGTGTTGCCTTCATCTGGGACATATTTGCACCGCCCGGCTCGTAAAGATCAATAAGCTGTTTTACTTCGCGCAGCGAAAAACCGACCTTACGTCCAAGAAGGATAAGCTTAATGCGGCCTAAATCCTTACGGCTATATAGACGGGTGACGCCATTGCGCCGTGGCGTAATTAATCCCTTATCTTCATAAAAGCGCAGCGTGCGCAGCGAAACAGCAAACATTTCAGACACATCACCGATGCGCATCAGATCATTATGTCGCGCGTCAGCGTCCTGCACGCTCACAACTTCATCAACGGCGAAAGCCGCATTCATAACTGACATCTTCATACCTCATGTGTGACAGTGATAAGCGGTGGGGGATAATTGCCTCTCTGACCGCTAAGGAAATATTCAGCGAGAACTCAAATTCACGCCGACAAACCTCTCTCTTACGTAAAGGTAATATACGATTCCATTACACCACGCAATCGGCGAGCAATCACTAATTGTTGCAGGATTTTCAGAATTGTTTGGAACAATGCGCAAGAGTTAACGGGTTATTTACCACGTTCCGCGAAATGTAGAGCAATGGTAATCCGTGTCTGTAGTGTTTTGCGTCGTTCACGAACTGTTTGATAAAATACGCGGGAGTGTTTGTGTAGTTTTTATGCAAACATTACAAATAGTTAGCCGAAAAGGCCTTCTATTTGTATCACGATTTTTTCAGACTTGCCGCTTGAGTGAGAAGCAAAAAACGACTGGGCGTCGAACATGAATACGCGAAACAGCATCTATGATTCTCTTAATGCAGGGCGCAATCGCCGCCCCGGCACCGCATCACAGTCCTCATCTTTGCAAGATCTAGAGGCAACGATTGGCGGTATAGAAGAACGGCTTCAACGCATGAATACGCGTGTTGCTGCACCCTCGGATCGATATGCCGATGAAATTTCCGAACGTATGCGCAAACTTTCAAATGATGTTGCTAGCCCGGCGCGTCAGCAGGAAGTGCGACGGACTTCCGTCGACCAGTACGCATCACAACCGGATATTGGCCGCTTAACGCGCCAAGTCGAGCGCGCACGCCAAGAGGAGGTCAGTCTCGGTTCGATGAACGCTATTATGAGCGAAATTAACCAGCTGCGCAGCGAAATCCGCCATTTGCCGCAAACCAACAATGATGATTGGGGCGTTGCACTTCGCAACGAAATCGAAGCTATCAAGAGCGGCATTGGGAGTTTAGCGCGAGAAGATACGCTGCGCTCGGTCGAAAGCCGGTGGGATCAATACGCAAAGCGCCCGGTGGCAAACTTTGCGGAAGATCCGGCAATCGGCGCGTTGTTATCGCGTATAGAAGACCTGCAAGGCTCTATCAGCAGTCTGCCGCAGTCATTTTCTTTGACTTCGCTTGAAGAGAAAATTCGCATTTTGGCATCCGCGATAGATCAAATGTCGCGTCGCAGCCCGGAATTTAACGGAAACCAGCTGATTCAAATCGAAGATCGGCTTGATGAGATATCAAGGGCAATCGTTGCCTCATCTGTAGCTGTGCAGCCAATCGGTCAGGACAATGCTTCGATTGACCGTATTGAGGCACGTCTTGGCAGCCTGAATGCTCGCATCGATGATCTTTTGAGCATGAAGCCGGATCAGAGCGTTCATGAGCGCATTAACGTCCTTGCCGATCAGGTAGACTTGCTTGCAAGCAAATCCGGCGCACCAATGGAACAAATGGTGCGAATGGCGTCGCAGATGGAGATTATTGCCTCCAAACTGACCAGCATGGATAGTGATAAGGTTGATCCAAATGCAATCGCCAGCGGGCTTGAGGATCGCTTGTTTGAAATTGCCGCACGATTAGAGCAAAGCAATAAGGATGCTGGACGCGAGAATAATGCCATTCTTGCGGAACTTGAATCCCGCCTCGAAGAACTATCTTCCCGCATCCAAACGGCCGATCAAGCGCCAAGTGATTATCCTGAGCAAATACTGACGGCCGTTGAGCAACGTTTCTCTGATTTGTCGCGTCAGCTGAGTGCCACTCAAGCCGATCAAAGCATTGATCCTGTATTTGCATCAAACATTGAGCGACGCTTTGACGAACTTACCAAGCGTTTGAACGAGACCGGATCGCACCTCACAGGTCAAGACCCGACTGCGATTGCGCGGCTTGAAGCGCAGGTTCAAAACCTATCCAAGCAACTTGCGCAGCCGCAAGCCCCGTCACAAAACTTCAGTGAATTGACGCCCCGCCTTGCCGCGATCGAGCGGTCGCTACTCATAAATCACGATGCAATGCTTGATGCGGCTCGCGCAGCCGCAGAAGATGTCTTGCGCAGTGCGCAATTGGCCCTTGCCGGTTCCATGGAAAATGAATCAGCTGTTCAACTCGCCAATGATCTGCGCTCGCTTGATATTCTTGCCCGCAAATCAGACGAGCGGAACACAAAGACCTTCGAAGCAATCCACGACACACTTTTGAAAATCGTAGACAGACTCAACACCGTTGAAACGTCCAAAACGCCGAAAAGGGAAGAGTCTCCTGCCTATGTTGAGACAAAGCCAATTGTCATGATGCCGGAAGCCAAGCTTGACCTTGGTTACTCAGCACCATCTTTTGACGCTTCCGAAGTGGTGGACGAACTTTTTGATGAGGATAGCTTCTCCCTTGGCGCACGCGGCCAACAGGCCTTGCGGAGCCCTGCCGAAGCCGCAGCCGCAGCCGCAAGCGCTGCTTCAGAGGTGAGCGTCGAACTTCGCCAGGGAGCACGCGAAACAGAGAAGGGGGGGCTGTTTTCCGGCCTTACAAAGGCGTTTCGCCGGCAGGAAAAGCCCTTTGACTTGCAACTCGCTGGTATGGAGGCGCCAAAATCTGAGCCTATTCTAGACGATTTGCCGTTAGTGGCGACAGTTGCAGGCGGCATAGTTGCCGTTGGTTCTGCCATGACGGGTGCTAACAACCCGATTGAGCCGGGAACTTCCACTCCTGATCTGAACACCATTATGAAGCGCGTACGCGACGAGCGTCGCATCAAGACAGATGGCAGCGAGGATACTGCGAAATCTGACTTCCTCGCGGCCGCGCGCAGGGCAGCGCAAGCAGCGGCAGCTGATTCTGATATATTGAAGAAGAAAGCTGATGCCGCCAACGCAGCAGGTAAAGGCGGGCTGGTAGAGTTATTCAAAAAACAGCGCAAACCAATTTTAATGGTAGCGCTGGCTGCCATGGTCGCCCTTACCGCGTTCCAAATGAGAAATGCATTTTTGCCTAGTGAAGAGTCGGCTGCGGTTGAAAGCGCTGTTACCGAGACGACACCGCTTGAAGACGCAGCAATGCCTGAAAAAGTGATCGCAACAGATTCCGCAGCATCGGTGCCAGCGGTCGTTCCGGTTGATAACTCAGTTGCTGCTAGTGCGCCTGAAACTGTGGATGTTGCTACGTCAGGGGCATCTGCGATGCCGGATCCAGTGGTGGCGCAAACACCAATAGCTGAAACGCCCAGCAACGTAGCTGAAGTTACACCAATCAAGCCCGCCGATGTGCAAGCCGTACCGGCAACTACAGACGTTGCAGCAACACCTTCCGCCGATCTCCCATCGCCGGACATTGGACCGATTGCTTTGCGCGAGGCCGCTGCCAGCGGTAACCCGAAGGCACTGTTCGAAATCGCCAGTCGTTACACCGATGGTCGCAGTGTTACCAAAGACCTGAAGACTGCCGCGCAATGGTACCAAAAAGCGGCGGATAGGGGTTTTGCCCCCGCACAATTCCGCCTCGGCAGCTTTTATGAGAAGGGATTGGGCGTTGAACGCTCCGCTCCCAAGGCCAAGGAACTCTACCAACTCTCGGCAGACCAAGGTAATGCAAGCGCTATGCATAATCTGGCGGTTTTATTTGCCAGCGGTGCGGCCGGTCCGGCAGACAATAATTCTGCTGCAAAGTGGTTTGTAAAGGCTGCTGAACTTGGTGTGAGTGACAGTCAATACAATCTTGGAATACTCGCCGCCAAGGGTTTTGGTGTTCCACAAAGCCTTGAGGACTCTTACAAATGGTTCGCGCTGACGGCGAAAACAGGCGACAAAGACGCTGCTTCCAAGCGTGATGAAATTGCCAATGTAATGCGGCCAGAGCAGTTGAAAAAGGCACGGGCAACCACAGATCTTTGGAGGGCCAAGCCTGTGGTTGCTGCTGCCAACGTTGTAGATATCCCTCAAGAATGGACGACGGACGGAGGCCAGACGGCCAACGTTGATATGAAAAAAGCAATCCGTAACATACAGGCCATTTTGAACCAGAATGGCTATGACGCCGGTGTGCCTGATGGCTCCATGGGCGCGAAGACAAAGAAGGCAATCGCGGCCTACCAAAAGGCCAATGGTATGCCCTCCACAGGCGAGGTGGACGAGGTGCTGGTGAAGTCACTGCTTGCCAAAGTTAAGAAGTAACTCTGGCTTCAGTCTCTACGCGCCGCACACCGTCGCAACCACAGCCTAGTTTTGCCGCATTTCCGTTACCTTCATCTTTTGCTGGCATCCTTCGCGGGTGTCAGCATCATATGCAGGTGTAAGGTTCGTTTTACGGGTTTGTTTGCTTGGGAATTTATCTGCCGATCGCGGAATTGTCCGTCAATCTTTTTACACTGCTGGCAATAGGTGCGGCGGTGGGCTTTTTGTCCGGCATGTTTGGCGTCGGCGGCGGGTTTTTGATCACACCACTACTAATTTTGTATAACATTCCTCCGGCCGTTGCTGTGGGAACTGGTGCAAATCAAGTTATTGCCACATCACTTTCCGGCGCACTTGCGCATTACAAACGACGAACTATCGATTTTAAACTGGGGCTGGTATTGCTGGTCGGCGGCTTGATTGGCTCGACGATTGGCGCGTACGTATTTTCCTTGCTGCGCCGCTGGGGCCAGCTTGATCTGGTTATTTCGCTGCTTTACGTCGCTTTTCTTGGCATCGTTGGGTCACTGATGCTGTGGGAGAGTATTTCCACAGCGCTGCGCAGCAGAAATGGAACTGAAGTACCCGAAACGAGCAATCTTGGTCGTGAAATATGGGTGCACCGGTTGCCATTCAAGGTGCGCTTTGAAGTCTCGCGGATTTATATCTCCATAATACCTGTTATCGCGATTGGCATTTTTATCGGGTTCCTTTCCGCTATCATGGGTGTCGGCGGCGGTTTCATTATGGTTCCGGCTATGATTTATATTTTGAAAGTGCCAACGAATGTTGTTGTCGGCACTTCGCTGTTTCAGATCATTTTTGTGTCTGCGTACACGACGATGATCCATGCGACGGCAAACAATACCGTCGATGTGGTGCTGGCAAGCTGCCTGATGATTGGCGGCGTGGCCGGTGCGCAGTATGGCGCGAATGTTGGCCAGAAACTGCGCGGCGAGCAGTTGCGGGCGCTGCTGGCGCTATTGGTTATCTCCGTGGCGCTGCGCCTCGCATATGGTTTGTTCATTACGCCGGATAGCATTTACACAATTAGCAACATGGCAGCGCAAGCATGAAACGGGTCCGGGCACTCATTTTCAGTTGTGCTATGTGGTGTATGGCAGTGCCATATGCATTCGGCCAAGGTGAGTTGCCAACTGAGACAATTCAAATAGGCCTTTCAACGGATACGATTGCAATTACGTCCAACTTCTCCGGCGCAGACCTTACAATTTTTGGCGCGCTGACAAACACTGATCCGCAAGTGCAGCGGCAGGGTCGCTATGATATTATCGTTGTTTTGGAGGGGCCGGAAGTTCCACTTGTGGTGCGCAAAAAGAGTCGCGTTTTTGGCATGTGGCTCAATACACGCTCCGCAGATTTTGATCTCGTACCACTATCTTATCTTGCTTCATCAACCCGCAAAATGCGGGATGTTACCGACGGCGGGAGCTTTAAAAAATTGTCGCTGGGAATTGAGCACTTGCTGATTGATACCGGGCGGACAAAGAATGTCTTGGCAGCAGATTTTGTTGCCGCATTGAAGCAATTGAATGTCAAAGCGGGGACCTACAGCGAGGATTCGGGCCGGGTGGAATTCATTTCCCCGAACCTGTTTCGAGCGACGTTGAGATTACCAACAAATGTTCCCGTCGGCAAACACAAGGCGCGGGCATTTTTGTTTCGCAATGGCTCATTCATAAAGGAAAGCTCGACCAGCCTTCAAATCGAAAAAGCCGGCTTCGAGCAGAATATTTACAATATCGCTCACAAGTATTCGCTTTACTACGGCCTTTTCGCCGTGGCACTGGCGATGTTTACCGGGTGGTTAGGTCGGGTAATTTTTAGGAAGGACTAGAGCATTTCCCAGCTTGATGGAACATCAAGCGATTAAGGATAGTGCGGCAAAACAAAAACTTACAGCTTAAATTTTGAATCTATCAAAATTCATTTTGCTCTAAGGTGGAGTAACAGCCCTCTCCGGTTCTGCGGCTCCCGCAAGCGGACGACGTTGATCCCGCCGGTCTTTTTCAAAACCAGCGCATTCAATCTCAAATTTCAGAAAAACCTTAAGACGTGTGGCAGGGCGACAAGCTGATGAACTTGGGGTAGATGCGGTTAGAAAATTCGAAAAGGAATCGCGCCAATGACCCAAACACCCGATACTGTTAAACCTGCCTTGCCAGACCATTTGAGCATCAGCCCTAAAAGTCCGCATTTCAATGAAGCGGTACTTGCATTCCAGATTGGCATCCGTATCAATGGCGTGGAAAAGACCACGGTCGAGGAATATTGCATATCCGAAGGCTGGGTGCGTGTGGCAGTCGGGGGCAAGACCAAGGATCGCTTCGGCAATTCAATGCTCATGAAGCTAAAGGGCAAGGTTGAGGTTTACTATACCGAAGAATAGCACTATTCAACCTATCAACGTCATCGGGAAAACCTCGTCATCGCCCAAGACAAAAATGCGGGTTGATGTCTTATCGAACAGGCCGTCAAAGGCTTTGTCTTTGACGCTCAGCCCGCCAGTATAAGCACCGAA
>JAYSWX010000021.1:0-5762 GCA_043717855.1 Phyllobacterium sp. | reverse complement strand
TGGCGCAGGGTGCAGGTGACGGCGATATCGGCATGGCCGATGGTACCACCAAACCAAAAAGCCGTTTTGGCAGCGGCGCGGCTGGTTTCCAGTGCGCTCAGGGCGCCCATAATTTGCGTGCGGCAGCGCTCCACGTATAAACCAGATACTGCTTCATGGAAGTTCAGTTCATAAAACAGGCTGATGGCCTTATCGCTCAAATTGGTTGCAAGCGCGGCGATTTTTAGGGCGCGGTGGCGGGCTGGTTCTTCGCGCGGGTAAAGCGGGGCGGTGACTTGGCTATCCAAGTAATCCAAAATCAAATGGCTTTCGATGAGCACATCCTCATTATCTAACACCAGAACCGGAACCCGGGTCATCGGACTGTAGGCCCTGATTTTATCGGCATCGCCAAAGGTGGACCAAGGACGATGCTCGAAAGGCATATAATATAACCTAAGTGCGACGCCGACGCGCCGCACAAAGGGAGAATCATATTGGCCGATGAGAATCATGGGTGGCTATTATTCCACTATTTTGATGGTGTTTGAAAACTCCACTGAACTATCAGCATTTTGGTCACGCGCCGTGGTGATGATCTTATAGTCGCCAGCGGGCACGCCTTTGAGATTATAGGTCAGCTTGCCCATAAACTCGCGGTTTTGAACGCGGGACTTAAACTCCCAAGTGGAAAATTTTTCCTGCTTGGCAAGGCTCTGGCCGGAGGCATCCTGGATGTCATAATCGAGATCAATTTTGAGCGTATAGAAATCGCCGTCACGTCCGAATGCGTAGCCCTTTGGCTCGGTATAGATGACAATCGGCTCGCCTGCCTTGAACTCATTATTCGGGCGGGGGTCATAAACGCCGTAGCCTGTTGGATCTCCTGCCACGAGTGTTGCGTTGTTGATCGTAAGCGGGGATTGCTCCCAAACACTGTCGCGGGCAACTTCGAGCAGCTTTATGGCTTCGGGAAACTTTTGTTCCTCCACAAGGGCTTCCGCCTTTTCAGCAGCATCGATCAAATCGCCGGCATGAGCCAATGGCGCGGTGGTGAGAAACAAGAGAGCAAGCAAGGCGTGACGCTTCATGATGGTTGGTTCCAGTTTATGATTTAAACAGCGCGTTTGCAGCTGTCTTTGAGGTTTGTTTTTGTGACTTATCAGCTTCCAGCCGCGCGATTTCTGCACTGAGATACGCAATGCGCTCATCCAAATCGCTAACGGATAGAAGGTATAGATCTTGGCCCACTTCATGGGTGACTTTGCGTTTTGGCCTGTCGTCTTCAAAAAGCGCCATTTGCAAGGTTCCAGTTTGGATTAGCGCTATCACTACAGCTAAACGGGGTTTAATCAATATCCTGTTCTGGCACATCTGCAGGAGTTTTCAGTTATGGCTATCCCGACATTAATGACAGCGATTGAAATCACTGAGGCAGGCGGTCCATTGGTCCTGAAGCCTGCGAAATTTACTGTGCCGGTGGTAAGGGACAATGAGGTTTTGATCCGTGTGGTCGCAGCGGGCGTTAACCGTCCGGATGTGTTGCAGCGCATGGGCGCTTATGCGCCGCCCATCGGAGCAAGCCCACTACCGGGCTTGGAAATTTCGGGCGAAGTGGCAGCGCTTGGCCCAAATACCAAACGTATCAAAATTGGCGATAAGGTGATGGCGCTGACCGCAGGCGGCGGCTATGCGCAATATTGCGCGGTGGATGAGGGGTGTGTGCTGCCGGTTCCCACTAGCCTGACCATGACGGAAGCGGCAGCGATCCCTGAGACCTTTTTCACCGTCTGGCATAATGTGTTTGAGCGCGGCGGGTTAAAGTCGGGTGAAACACTGCTTATTCATGGCGGCACATCCGGCATCGGCACGACGGCAATCCAGCTTGCCAGCCAGTTTGGAGCCTATGTGATTGTTACCGCCGGGTCCGACGAGAAGTGTGCGGCGTGTCTCTCCATTGGTGCGGATCGGGCGATTAACTACAAGACCCATGATTTTGTGTCGGAGGTGAAAGAGGCCACGAATGGAAAGGGCGCGGATGTTATCCTCGATATGGTGGGCGGGGATTACATCGCCAAAAATTATGAGGCAGCGGCGATGGACGGGCGCATTGTGCAAATTGCCTTTTTAGATGGCGCGCGAGCGGAAGTCGATTTTTCCAAACTGATGATGAAACGGCTGACGCATACCGGCTCGACGTTGCGGCCGCGCAGTTTAGAATTCAAAGCCCATATTGCTCGTGATCTCGAAGCCAAGGTGTGGCCGCTTTTGGCGGACCGCACCGTGGTTCCGGTTATGGATAGGATATTTCCGCTGGTGGAAGCATGGCGCGCGCATGAGCGAATGGAAGAGGGTAGCCATATCGGGAAAATAGTATTGGATGTCGGCCGATGACTTACTGAGGCTCGCTATCCGGCGCGCGCCAAGCGGGATCATTGTTAGTGGCGATTGCCCCGCCCCTGTCACCGGCCAGAACTTTTGCTATCTCCGCGCGGCCAGCCCGCGCAATATCAATCAGTTTTTCCTCATTGCCCTGATGTTTTGCCGATACTTTCAAGTAGTCATCGTCAAGCTTGGTAAAGAGCTTGCCTGCGCGATGTGCTTCGTACGGGTGCTTGCCGAGCGTAACCATAATGTCCTCACCCATGCGCACGGAACTATCGAACATTTCGCGATAGAAGTTTTCTACACCGGAGTTTAGCAGCGCATAGGCGTGGACACGATCTGTGGCGCGCACGAAGATTTTCAGGTTAGGGAAATTTTTGCGCACAGTTTCAATAATCAAATCTATCTTTTCGTGGTCCTTGAGCGCGATAACGATGGCTTGCGCCTGCGCGGCGCCAGCCGCTTGCAACAGGTCAAGCCGTGACGCGTCGCCGTAAAATAGTTTGAAGCCGAATTTGCGTAAGGTGTCGATTTGCTCAGTGTCGTGCTCCAGCACCACGGACTTGATGCCGTTGACGTTAAGCAGGCGGCCAACTGTCATCCCGAAGCGCCCATAGCCAGCGATGATGACTTTTGCGCCGGTTTCGTCAATCACATCCGCCTCGCGCACTGCGCTTGCATTGACAAACAGCGGCTGGATGAGTCTATCGTCCGCTATCATCAACAGCGGTGCAATGGCCATGGACAGGGCAACGACAGCAACCAAAAGTGCCGCTTGTTCGAGGTTGATAAGGCCAAGACCCGTGACGAACGAAATCAAGACGAAGGCGAACTCGCCGCCTTGCGCGAGCAATATGGCAAAGCGCAGGCTCTTTGCCCAGTCTTTGCCAAGCGCCTTGCCCAAAAGCAAAATCACCAAAAATTTGATGGCAATGAACCCGCCGACGAGGCCAAGGATCATCAGTGGCTTTGCAACTATCAGTTTGAAATCAATTTCCGAGCCAACCGCCATGAAGAACACCGCCAGCAGCAGGCCCTTAAACGGGTCCAAGTCCATTTCAAGCTCGTGGCGATATTCGCTTTCAGCCAGAACCACGCCTGCCAGAAAAGTGCCGAGAGCGGCGGACAGACCAACCATTTGCATCAGAAGTGTGATGCCCACGACAATTACCAGCGCGAAGGCTACAAATATCTCGCGGATTTTTGCGCCGGCCACGATGCGAAATAATGGACGCATCAGGTAACGTCCGGCAAGAATAATTCCGCCGACCGCACTGAGCACGGCAACAGTTTGGACCCATGCAGGATATTGCGCGAGAAGGCTGGCATTGGCATCTGTGCTAACTGCCTGCGTTGCCAGCAGCGGCAGTAGCGCCAGCATCGGGATCAGCGAAATATCTTGGAATAGCAGGACTGAGAACGTTGAGCGGCCAACGGACGTGGCCATCATGCCGCGCTCCTGCATACTCTGCAAAACGATTGCTGTGGAAGACAGTGCCAAGATCAGGCCGCACGCCAGCGCGGCACGCCACTCAAGGCCAAAGGCATAGCAGACGATGCCGATAGCGCTGGCACATAACCATACCTGCAAACCACCAAGCCCGACGATAGACCGTCGCAGATTCCAAAGCTTTGATGGTTGCAACTCGAGACCGACCAGAAACAGCATCATGATGACACCAAACTCGGCAAAATGCATGACACTGGCACCGTCTGTGCCAATAAAGCCCAAAACCGAAGGCCCGATGATGATGCCGGCAATGAGGTAGCCCAGCACGGAGCCAAGACCAAGGCGCATGGCGATGGGGGCGGCGATGACGGCGGCAGTCAAATAAACAAAAGCACCTAGCAAAAACTCATCCAAGTGCATTTTCGTTCCTTTTCATTTTAGAGACAAAGGGTTTTGGCAGCGCAAAACCTGTCGCCAGTTGCATGAAAGGGTCGAGGCGGCCATCGCGCAAATCCACCAACACATCGCGATATTTTTCCGCGTGCCCTGCAAGTTCACCTGCCTCCATATGGCGCCCGGTGAAAATCACAAATGGTTTTAGATAAGCCATGCCGCACAGATGCGCTGTTTGATTGAACGGGGCAAGCAGAGCCTCTACCGCGTAACGATTTCTCCCGTTCTGCTGATAGGCATCTTCGTCGCCACCGGTAGAAAGCGCTGACATCATAAATTTCTTGTGCAGCTTTGCCCCGCCAGTGCCATAGGCCCAGCCATGCTCAAGCACCAGATCAATCCATTCTTTGATGATGGCGGGGCAGGAATACCAATAAAATGGATGTTGAAAAACAATCACATCATGCTCAAGCAAAAGGGCCTGCTCGCGCACCACATCAATCATGAAGTCCGGGTACACGGCATAAAGGTCATGCAAAGTCACATTGTCCAAACCCGCAATGGCTTTGAGCATGGCCTTTTGCACGACCGACGCGCCGAGACGCGGATGGGCGAACAGTACAAGAATTTTCTTTTGTTTAGGCATTAAATAGAAGGTTCCGCATTTTGAAAGCTAAGGTCGATACTTCGTGAGCAACGCTCAGAATTGCAACAATAATCGAAATTTTGAATGATATATTTTCTCGCCTCACAAGACGAACAGTTTCTTGCGATTCGCCGCGTTTGTGGTTATAAGCGTCTCAAATTCCCATAAACCGGTGGCCTGACCACCGCCCGCCACGGGAGAGGCGGGCGACGAAAAGGATTTGTCTCATGTCAACTCAACTACTCATGCCAAAAGCCACTGCCGTCTGGCTGGTCGATAATACTGCGCTTTCATTTGACCAAATCGCGGGCTTTTGCCGTATGCACGCGCTGGAAGTTAAAGCCATTGCTGATGGCGACGCGGCGCAAGGCATCAAGGGTCTTGATCCGATTACCACGGGCCAGCTCAGCCGCGAAGAGATCGCACGCTGCGAAGCTAACCACGCGCTGCATATCAAGATTTCGGAGCCAAAAGTTCGCGTGCCGGAAGCCAAGCGTAAGGGCGCACGTTACACGCCTTTATCCAAGCGTCAGGATCGCCCGAATGCAATTTTGTGGCTGGTGCGCAATCATCCCGAATTGAAGGACGCGCAGATTTCACGTCTGGTTGGCACAACAAAAGCCACCATCGATCAAATCAAGGGCCGCTCGCATTGGAACGCTTCGAACTTGTCACCAATGGATCCGGTAACGCTGGGGCTATGCTCGCAGATTGATTTGGATATGGAAGTCGAACGTTCTGCAAAGTCAAAGCCGACAATCGCTGAAACGGGCGAAACATTGCTGCCAGCGGCAACAACCCAAAACCTGCCCGACCGCGCCCAAGTGGACGATCAAGAGTTGGACGCCGACAAGATATTTGCCAAGCTCTCCGCTTTGAAGGGCAATGCCACGGAAGATGACGAAGGCT
>JAYSWX010000003.1:0-15999 GCA_043717855.1 Phyllobacterium sp. | reverse complement strand
AATCCGCCAGCAAAGCACCGGCCGTTGCCACAGACACTTGGATCATGAATTCCGTGTCCCCGTTGCAACGAGCGAGAGGATTATGCACTCAGAGTCAGAGGTGTGGATAAAAATGGGAAAAATAAGTCGCATGGCCAGCCTTCCCCCTTGCGGGGAAGGTGTCGGCAGAGCCGACGGATGGGGGTGGCGACTACACCAACCAGCTAGCAAAACATAACAATATCAGCGGCTTAACCGCAAATACTACATATCCACGACCAACACTATCCGTCGCATCAAGGCTACACCTTCACTGCCAAGGGGAGGCTGGATCCCAAGATTTTTTTCGTGGATGGAATCTCAAAAAACGCCGACTATCGTCTCAGCGTTACGCCCAGATAGATGCTCGATGTGCTTTGTTTGCGTGTGGCATCTGACGTTAGGATGCGCTCATGGCGCAGGCGGCCATTAATGCCGACGTAGCGGTTGAAGAAATAGGTTCCGCCCGCCTCGGCAGACAGAATCGTCTCGCTTGGGGTTGAGGCTGCATAGTCACGCCAGCCAGCGCCAAAGGCAAAATTTGCTTCGAGATTTGGTCTGATGGCACGGGTGAGGGTTGCGCTTGACGTATATAAAACTGAGCCGCTTGACGTGGCTGATGTTGCGCCTTCCACAGTTGTGCCTAACGCGAACGCCACGTTCGTGCCACGCTGGGGCGACCAGTTCACAGTGCCTTTAAGGTCCAGGCCGGAGACGTTTTTGAGGCTGGCGTCATCAATGTTCTCCATCAACCAGCCCGCAGCTAATTCTCCCGATAGTTTTTCACCAAAATTTGCCGATACTCCCGCGCGGATGCCATAGCGTGTCGCAGACCGGCGCAGACCCGAGGCATCAACGGTATGGTCATAAAACCTGCGACCGAGTTCCGCTTCGAGGAATGGTGTCAGGGCTGACGATTGGTCATAACTGCCGCGCATAGTGAGACTTGCGAAAGTGTTGTTCCGGTCGCTTTGCGGAACTGCGACGCCCACAGAGTCTATAGCGTTGCCATACATTTGGCGGGTAACTTGAGCCGTTGTTGTGAGGCCAATCAAGCCTGGATCATAAGCTATGGCGAGCGACGCACGCAAAGTATCGAGCGTCGGGCGGGTGAAGGGACTGGTAAAACCGGTTGGCGCTAAGGCTGATTCTTTGCCATGGTTCCAACTTGCCTGACCGGACATTTGCACCGCAGTTGAAACATCTATGCCAAAATCAGCATTCAGTCCGAGTGTCGGGTCTGACACTGCCTCGCCAGATAGCGTTTTGCGGAAACTGCCTGTTGCCTCAAGATCGAGTCTGTGGCGCGACCAGTTGGATTGCGCGCGTAATTTTAACTCGGTTTCAGAGAGGATTGCGCTTTTACCGTTCGCGGAACTGTCGGCGTTGCTGGTCCATGTGAGACCTTGCCTCAAAGTCGGGCGCAATGTGAATTCACCGGCAGCGATGCCCGGTGCATCGTATGTTTCCTTGTCTTGGTTTTTGCCGAGACCTTCGATGGAGCCGACGGGGCTGTTGTCTTTGATTGTCCGTCCGTTGCCTTTCCGCTCGTTTGCCCCGTCACTAATGGCGCGGGTGGCAGGGTCTGGTACTTCGCCTTCGAGCGGCGCAATCGAGCCCGTGGTGGTGACATCCTCCCGTGCGAATCCTCCGGTTTGCATTGTATCAACGGCAGGCGAAGATGACTTTTCGTCTGCACCAAGAGTGTTATTTTGAGCTGAGGTTAGCTCTGGCTTTTTTGCGGATAAGGCGATGTTCGGTTTTTGGGTTTCCGGCTTTGCTTGACTTACATCCGCTTCGGCTGGATCTGCGTTGGGATCTAAATTTGTAGGCTCATAACGCGGCAATGGCGCTACAACCGGTACCAGGGTTGACGACGTGGGCTTGGATATTTTCTTCTTTTTCTTGAACTTGGAAACAGTTTCTGCTGATGCGTCTTTGACCGCACCGCGTAAACCAGATTCTTGGGACATCGCGCTATTGGCAGGCAGCAGAATGGCAAGCGCGCAGCAAGCGGCCAGAAGCGACAGGCGACGCAACTGGCTTTTGTGCCCGTCAAATATATGGGGTTTATGGCGCATGGATGCCTATCGCTTGCCTCAAATCACTACTAAAGCGTAAACAACCTTGGTTAAGGTTTCCTTTAGAGCCTGACTGAAAACTCTACTTTGGCGGCCAACTTTAGCAATTTTCTGCGCTTCCGGTGCTCGAAAACCACTCTATTTGACTCGCTAAAGCAAAGTGCGTTTTGATAGACTTAAAACCTTTGCTCTAAGTTTTTGTTTTGTCGCATTTTCCTTAAACGCTTGATGTTCCATCAAGCTTGGAAATTCTGTAAGGCGAGTTTTGGATCAGACTATTAATATTTGGCAATTTTGAATTCGGCTTTGCACTTTTATCGCCTTTGATTTATCCCATGCGCCATGAAGAACGAAATTTCTGAAGTTACCAAGCAATCAGCTGCGGCACAGAGTGCGCTGCGCACCATTACCGCCGAGCGTAGCGGGCTTGACGCGCTGATTGAGGCGCTGGCCAACGGACTTGCAGAACCTTTTTCAATTGCCGTGGAGACACTTGCCGCTGCCAAGGGTCGTGTGATTATCACGGGCGTTGGCAAAAGCGGGCATATAGGCTCCAAGATTGCGGCGACGCTCGCATCCACCGGCACACCGGCATTCTTTGTGCATCCGGCCGAGGCCAACCACGGCGACCTCGGCATGATTGCGCGGGATGATGTAATAGTGGCGATGTCATGGTCGGGTGAGACAACGGAGCTGAAAGGCATTCTTGCTTATTCGCGCCGCTATGCCATTCCGCTCATCGCTGTAACATCCGGCACGTCATCCACGCTTGCCCAAGAGGCGGATATCGTGTTGCATTTGCCAAAGGCGCAAGAGGCGTGTCCGCACGGGCTGGCGCCAACCACGTCCACCTTGATGCAGCTGGCGATTGGTGATGCACTGGCGGTAGCGCTTTTAGAATCGCGCGGGTTTACGGCCAGCGATTTTTTTAGATTTCATCCCGGTGGGCGTTTGGGGGCGAGCCTTAAACATGTGGCAGATATTATGCATCGCGGGACACGAATTCCATTGGTGGAAACCGGCACAAGTATGCGTGACGCCATTATGGAAATTACCGGCAAGGGTTTTGGCTGCGTTGGCATTACCAGCAAAGACGGCTTGCTAATCGGCATCGTGACGGATGGTGACTTGCGGCGGAAGATTGACTTTGATCTTTTCTCGCTGATTGTAGATGAGGTGATGACGCCTGCGCCCAAGACCATCAGACCGGATATGCTGGTGGCGAAAGCGCTGGATATTGCTAACGCTTCGGCCATTACTGCGCTCATGGTAGTGGAAAATCAACGGCCCGTGGGCATCATCCACGTCCATGATTTGCTGCGCATCGGCGCGGCATAAAAACGGCGCTGCGATGCGCCGTCTTCTGACTCAAAGTTGAAGCCGTTTTACGAAACCGCTTCTACCACTAATTCATTGCCGATGACAGATGTGACTTTGACCTGGACTCCCGTAGCAAGGTCTGGACCCTTAACGCGCCAGAGTGTGTCGCCGATTTTAATGCGACCGTAGCCATTAATAACCGGCTCGGCAAGTGTTGCTAAACGGCCAATCATTTGTTCGCTGCGCTTGTTGAGCAGCGGCTCGTCAGTCACATCGCCCTTGTCCATCAGGCGCTTGCCATACCATGCCAGTATCAGTGATAGGGCCAAAAATACCACCACTTGCGCTTCCCATGGCCAGAACGAGGCGTTGTGAAACATAAGCGATAGCGTTCCCACGATGATGCCGGCTAAACCGAACCATAGTAGGAAGACGCCCGGTATTGCGATCTCCAGTGCCAGCATTACCAGTCCGATGGCAATCCAATTCCACGGGCCGAGTTCACCGATAATTTGAGCAATCATTGCCTAATCCCCAACCTTAATTGTTGTTGCCGGTCGTTGGAACGCGCCGCGTTGGTGTTACTGGAGCTGCAGGCGCGGGCGCGCCGAAAACTTCTCTGGCAATCGCGCCGATGCCACCGAGCGAACCAATAAGCGATGAGGCTTCCATTGGCATCATGATGATTTTGCTGTTTGGCGCGGAGCCGATCTTGGCCATGGCTTCGGTATATTTTTGCGCCACGAAATAGTTGATCGCCTGAACATCACCCTTGGAAATGGCAATAGACACGACCTCAGTGGCTTTCGCTTCTGCTTCCGCCAAACGCTCGCGGGCTTCAGCATCACGGAATGAGGCTTCGCGCTTGCCTTCGGCTTCGAGAATTTGGCTCTGCTTCAAGCCTTCAGCACGAAGAATTTGTGCCGCCCGTTCGCCTTCCGCATCCAAGATTTGCGCGCGCTTGTCACGCTCGGCCTTAATTTGACGGTTCATGGAATCCACCAAATCTTTTGGCGGGTTGATGTCTTTAATTTCCACGCGGGTCATCTTAATGCCCCATGAATGGGCGGCGTCATCCACTACATGCAGCAAGCGGCCATTGATGGCATCGCGGTTGGAGAGCAACTCATCCAAATCCATCGAGCCCATCACAGTACGAATGTTGGTCATGGTGAGGTTGAGAATGGCGTTCTGCAAGTTTGACACTTGGTAGGCGGCTTGCGGCGCGTTCAACACTTGGAAGAAGGCAACGCCGTCAACGGAGACGGAAGCGTTATCTTTGGTGATAACCTCTTGGCGCTGCACATCCATGACCTGTTCCATCATGTTCATTTTAGCGCCGATACGGTCAACAAAGGGAACGATGATGTTTAGACCCGGTGTGAGCGTCCTCGTGTAACGGCCAAATCGCTCCGTTGTATAATTGTAACCTTGCGGCACGGTTTTTACGCCCATGAAAAGAAAGAAAAGTACAACGACTACGAGAGCCGGTAAAATAATATCGAAGCCTGAAAACATTGTAGATCCCTCTTTTGCAGGAAACCATCTCCTGCTTTAATGTCCACTTAGGTACAGTCGAGCGCAAATTCAAATTGTTGCAACCCGAATGCCCTTTTGTATAAACCCATTAGGTATTTTTAGTTGATAAATTCTTATTATCATACGTCACTACGCTGTGCTTCACTCAAAGCCGCGTCACACGCTTACCAAAATCCGGCACATTTGGCTTCATAAATTGTGCAGGCTGTGGTTCCGGGCGTTTGGCTTGGCTGGGGACAAACGCACGGTCAGGGATAGCGCGCTGTTCACTTTCATCAGCATATTCTTGTCGTGGCTGGCTTTGGCCAAGAATTTGGCTATGGGCCCATGCTAGTTGGTAGGCATCAATAAGCGAAGACACATCTGCATATTTCACGCCAATTTCTGAAAGGCTAATGGAAACGATTGCGGATTTCCCCATAAAGCTGGCCGGCTTTGATTTGAAATGTAGAGTTTCTTTGTTGTAAACTGTCGCGCTTTTGAAGTCGCCCCAACCAATAAATGTGTGCTCCTTGGCAAAACCATTTTTGAAGCCGGAAACACCATCTTTGGAGAGGATCAACAGCGGTGTGTCATTGGCATTGCGAAGCAGTTTCATTCTTGACGCATTGAGGCACATCACCATAAGCGCCACGCAAATCAAAACGCGGACTGGTATTGGAAATAAATTCATAACCTTGCCGATGAATTCCAGCTCGTAATAGCTGAAATCAGTCCAATAATCCGGTGTCAGCGAGCTGTAAGCCAAATAGGCGCAGCCTGCCGCCATCGCAATAAAGATGAATATTTGTCCAGCCCCGCCGCCCTTAGTGGCGCGAAATTCTTGTGCTGGAAAATTGGCAAGCGACAGGCTCATGGCATACTCCCTTGCCATGACTATAAGTTGAAAGATTTGAAATACCGCAAAATCAATGCTTAAAATTTTAGGGAATTGGCGGGGCTCCTTAAATCCAGCCCTGCAATTCGTGCCTGACCAGATGCTCGATCACCGCCATGCCTTCTTGCGAATCGTTGAGGCAGGGGATGTGCGCAAAGTTTTTGCCACCCGCGTGGTGGAAGGTCTCTGCGGCCTCGACGGCTATTTCTTCCAGCGTTTCGAGGCAATCTGACACGAAGCCGGGATTGAATACAGCGATGGATTTCACGCCGTCTTTCGCCATTTTTTCGATGGTTTTGTCGGTGTAGGGCTCCAACCATTTCGCTGGACCAAAGCGTGATTGGAATGTGCTGATAAGCTTTTCTTTCGACCAGCCAAGCCGCTCGCGCAGCAGGCGCGTGGTTTTCATACAATGGCAATGATAAGGATCGCCCTTGTCAAAGTATTTCTGCGGGATGCCGTGGTAAGAGGCGACGACGACTTCCGGCTCAAAATCCAGTGTTGCCAGATGTTTCTCTATCGAGAGCGCCAGAGCTTCGATATAAACCGGCTCATCATGATATTGCGGCACGGTGCGGATGGCGGGCATATAGCGCACTTTGACAAGTGCTTCGAATAGCTTGTCGTTCACAGATGCAGTCGTGGCGGCGGCATATTGCGGATAGAGCGGGAAGCACAAGATACGCTCGCAGCCCTGTTCTCTTAAGTTCGCCAGCACGCTTTCCATGGATGGATTGCCATAACGCATCGCCCAATCGACGATGACGTTGGGAACGTCTTTCATGGCGTCAGCGAGTTTTTCGCCTTGAGCGCGGGTGAAGGTGCGCAGCGGCGACTCGTTGAGTTCTTTGTTCCAAATGGACTTGTAAGCGCGGCCGGATTTGGACGGACGTGTGGTCAAAATAACGCTATGGAGCAGGGGCAGCCAAATAGCCCGGGGCGTATCGACGACGCGTGTGTCAGATAGAAACTCCGCCAAATAGCGGCGCATCGGGCCATAGCTTGTGCCATCAGGCGTACCCAAATTGACCAGCATGACGCCGACCTTGCCGATTTTTACGGTAGGATGTCCGGCAGGCAGCGGGCCCAAAGCGCGGGCAGCAGTACGGTCAATTTGCGTGGTCAGTTTCATAGTCACGATTCCATTATGCCTGATAACAAATAGCGGGAAAATAGCTCAATTCAATGCGACCAATGTGTTCATAAAAAAGGCCCGCACTTTGCGGGCCTCAATAGTTCGAAAACTCAATGACTTAGCTTTGGGTAGCGGGATTTGGCGCAACTATGGCCGGCGCTGCCAACGCGGCAGCTGGCGCTGCGGCGCGTCGCACAAGTGAGAACTGCGCGCCTGATGAAGATGTGCAATTGAGTTGGCTTGGACCTGCTAGCAGACATGCGGCATTTACCGTGGTGTTGCGTAGCAGCGAGGTAAACGCCAGATCAATTGTCTGGGCATCACGATATTTATACGATCCGCGCGCCATGGTTTGCCCGGTCTCGGTGGACGTGGATGTAAATGTTCCACCTGAGAAACTGGCGGAGTTTATGCCACGTGTATCCACCCAATTGCCATCGATACCCGTAGGCTTCGGCGCTACCGATATCGGGTCGCCAGGATTATCATAGGTCTGGCACGAGGCAAGAAATCCGGCCATTGCCAGAATAGTGAGATGGACCAATGTGCGCTTCATAGTTTTAATTTCCTGATTATAGGTGCTAATAAAGGCATCTTATGAGGGCAAAAACAAGGCTTTTGGAAAAACACCAACAGCCTTGTTTAAAATACTCCCTTACTGGACCAGTACGTTGCGGAATTGCCATGGTTCAGCCAGGTCAATGTTCTCTTTGAAAAGGCCGGGGCGATCTTGCAACGGCGTCCACTCAGTGAAGTGACCGCGCACATTGCCAAGGTATGGCATTTGGATTTCGAGACAGCGGCGATAGTCGGTCTGTTCAGTTTCCACAATGCCGGCACTGGGATTTTCCAGCGCCCAAACCATGCCTGCTAAGACCGCTGATGTTACTTGCAGGCCCGTGGCATTTTGGTAGGGCGCTAGTTCACGCGCCTCTGCAAGGCTCAGTGTCGAGCCATACCAGAAGGCATTTTTCTCGTGGCCATAAAGCAGCACGCCCAGCTCATCGAACCCGTCAACCAATTCATCTTCGTGCAGCACGTAGAGTTCATCCTGCGGCTTTCCGCCTGCGCCGAACATTTCATCAAGCGAGATGATGCCATCATTACACGGGTGATAGGCGTAATGCGCAGTGGGACGGAATTTCACTTTGCCCTCGCCATCCTTCACCGTGAAATAATTGGAGATGGAGATCGCTTCATTGTGGGTTACGAGCAATCCGTATTGTGCGCCCAGTGTCGGTGCCCATGTGCGCACGCGGGTCATGGCGCCCGGTTGCTCCAAATAAATGCCGCATTTGGAGCCGGTTTTGTGGCCTTTGGCATTATCCGGCATCCATCGCTCGAAGGTGCCCCAGCCTAGCTCGGCGGGCTGCAAGCCTTCGGAGATGAAGCCTTCGACCGACCATGTATTCCAGAATACGCCATAGGGCTTGGGATTGCGGGCACGTTGCGTATCGCGTTCAGCAATATGTACGCCTTTGACGCCAAGCGTTTGCATCATTCTGGCCCAACCGGCCCGGTCGCCGACCTTTGGCTCTTTGAGTTTCGGGTTAATGTGCTTGGCCAGTTCCACCAGCGCCTTTTTCACAAACCACGAGACCATGCCGGGATTTGCACCGCAGCACGACATGGCCGTCGTGCCGCCGGGGTTTTTCTTGCGCTCTTTTTTGACAGTTTCGCGCAAGGCGTAGTTGGTGCGCGCGCCGTTATCGGCGTTTTTATCGTAATAGAAGCCCTTCCACGGCTCAATGACGGTATCAATGTAGAGAACGCCGAGTTCGCGGCACAGCCGCATAATATCAAGCGAGGAGGTATCCACGGACAGATTAACGCAAAAGCCCTGACCTTCACCTTTGGTGAGGAGCGGCGTTAAAATCTCGCGGTAGTTTTCGTGCGTGATGGATTGTTTTAAAAACTCAATGCCGCGTTCATCAAGCAGCGCTTTATCGCTGCCGAGCGGGTCTATGACGACCATGCGGGACTTATCATAAGTAAAGTGACGCTCGATCAAAGGTAGTGTGCCGCGACCGATAGAACCGAACCCAATCATGACAATGGGACCGGTAATGTGGCCGTGGATCGGCCAATTTGATGCTTCCAATTATGGTTCTCCTGATTTCACGGCAGTTTTTTGTTGTTATTGCCGGAATTTCATTAAACCACACTCACATAGGGTGGGGCAACCCCGCGATGCGATTGAGGCGGGCAAGCAGTGCTTCGTGCTCATCCTCGATGCCTTTATAGGCGATTTCTGGCGCGGAAAATGCGGCGACTTGGGTGGCGATAGACGTCGCCAAAGTTGCGCCATCGGGGTGGGTTTCGAGCATTTGCAGCGGGTCATTATGGATGCGGATGGTGAAGAGTAAATCGCCGCTGACCGGCATTTTGCGCAGGGTTTGGCGCTCCAGCCGCAGCACAATTTGGTCGCCGTAATCACCGAAGCGGCGCTTCATGCCATGGTCGGAAGCAGGGTGATAAAGATTAGAATCACCATAAAAGGACCAGTTCCAGCGGATGACGGGTTGGCTTGGTTGCAGTTTATCAAACATGCGGGTGATAAGTTCGGCGTTGCGCGTGCCTTCGCCATAGCCCGGCACGGGTTTGTGGATTTCGTGGATAGGCTTGCCGAATTTCTCGTGCAAATTCCACGCCGAGGGAAAGCAGAGAGAGGCGGCGGCCAAGCGCCAACCACTTTCGCCGCGCCGCATGAGGACCAAATCCTCTTGGATGAGGCTGGCGGCGATGTGGAGGACGGGCAGGCTCGGGTCGTCTAAATCAACCCGACGATTTGCAGGAATGATTTCCAACATTCGGCCATCGAGACGGTAAGTATCTGGAAAGATTGATAAAAGATGGGTGACTAGTGTGTCCAGCATTTCGCGCTGCGAGGCCTCAGTGCCTAGCTCGCTGGCCAAAACCTTATTCCGCACGGTGCTAAGCAGGCGCTGTTTTTCGTCGAGATAGGCTGGCAGATGCTCATCGATCTCAATCCAGTCATTGTTGTCGAGTGGCTTGAGGCCGATGGTGAAGGGCTTTGACGAGCCGTCATAGGGGGTATGGGTCATGATCTTTCCGAGAGTATTTCCTGCCAATCGCTTTGGCCTTCTGTGACCATGAGCACATAAACGGCTTTAGACCTGTCATCGACCTGATAGACGATGACATAGCCTTCAAGTGAAATCATACGGCAATTGCCTGTGCTCTTTCCGCTGTTAGGGAACATTGATAGCACTTCTGCCGTTCGTATGTGCAAGTCTTCGACGAAGCTAATGGCGCGGGCGGGGTTATCGGCGGCTATAAAATGCAGGATATCATCGAAATCATTATCAGCGATGGGGGTGAAGCGTATCGAATAAGACATGAGGATTTACCTCAATTATTCATATACTTATCCCGTATCATCCATTTTTTCCGCTCCCAGTAAGCTTCGTCAGCAACGATATATTCGCCATTGTCCATCTGCTTTTCGGAGCGTGCCAAACGATCGTCGAAATCGATACGTTTCTGTTTCAATATATGGGTGCGCAAGGCTTCACGGATCACTTCGCTTGCCGAGCCATACAGACCGGTTTTAAGCTGGGTGGCGACATACTCTTCCAGTTCTTTGGTGAGTGAGATATTCATGTGGCGCACTCCTTGAAGTATTTAAATAGATTATAGTGATAACAAGGAATGTCAAAATTTGTTATCGTATTAGAACAGCAGAGATGAGCCCGCGCAGCGAATTTCCGATAAAAAATTGATTGTTATCAAGGTCTTGGCGAGTTACCACACCTTCCTCAGCCATGCCGCTATCCAGCATCTCTTGGCGCAAAACGCCTTTGAGGAGGCCGTCTTCCAATGGCGGAGTCACTAGCGTACCGCCGCGTTTTAGAAACAGATTTGTGATGGTCCCCTCGCACAAATGGCCGTGCTGATTTTCTAGTAAAACCTCGTCAATTTCTGAAATTGGATATTCGGCGCGGCCGGCTTCATACCGGTCCCGAAGCGAGGTCTTGTGCTGCAGGAGCGGGTCACTTGCGTCAAGTTTTGTCGCAGCGATGGCGATGCGCCAGATGGTTTCAGGCGGCGTTGGGGTGAAGGGGAATGTCCCCAAAGTAAGCTGATTTTCGTGATCGAGAACCAGTCGGACACGCAACGGAATGGATGCGCCAATCGCACGGAGATCGTGCGTCGCGCGTACGACGTCGAAATGCTTGCCGAGTGCAAGCGCTGAGTTCGTCATGCGCTTGATATGCCGGTCGGCGCGGATGCAACCGATGCCCGGCTCGTAGCGCAACGTCTCGATTAGGCTGAGAGGTTGATGTTGCCTGCTGCGAAGCGGGCCTTCAATAGACATTCATCATACTCCGCGCTGCCGTCCGAATCGAACACCACGCCGCTGCCGACATTAAATTTCGCTCGGCCTTCATTTTCCAGCACAACGGTGCGGATGGCAACATTGAAACTCATCTGGCCGGTTGGTGCTATCCAGCCGATGGAGCCGCAATAGACATCGCGGGGACTATCTTCCAAATCGCGGATGATTTCCATGGCGCGGATTTTCGGCGCGCCTGTAATGGAGCCACACGGAAACAGCGCGGTGAAAATATCTTGCAGCGTGAGACCTGGCAAGAGCTTGGCGCGGATGCGGCTGACCATTTGGTGCAAGGACGGATAGGTTTCGACGGTGAATAATTCCGGCACATGCAGCGAGCCGACGGTGGTGATGCGCGAGATGTCATTGCGCAGCAGGTCAACGATCATGCGGTTTTCGGCTTGGTTTTTGCCGTCGTTTTGCAGGGCTAGTTTTATGGCTTCGTCGTCTTCCGGCGTCTTGCCGCGCTTGGCGGTGCCTTTCATGGGGCGGGTTTCAATCCAGCCGTCTGCGTCGACTTCGAAGAATAGTTCCGGCGAGCGCGAGAGGATGTGCGGGCCGCCGAGTGCGACCATACCGCCGTGGCGCACGGGCTGGCGCTGCGTCAACGTATGGAAAATCGAAACGGGATCACCGGACCATTCAGCTGTGATGGGGAAGGTGAGGTTGCTCTGGTAGCAATCGCCCAGCGCGATGTGGCGTTTGAGCCTGTCGAAGCGCGAGACATAATGCTCGCGGCTCCATGCCGGAACCGCGTTTCGCAGCGGGGCAGGGGGAATCGGGGAAGAACGTGCAGACGGGCGGAAGGTGGAAATATCAGCGTCATCAAAAATGCCGAGCTGCAATAGCGGCACACCGCGATTTGCCGGAAGCAATGGCTTGAGTTTTTCCTCCAGCAAGTAGCCGGCCTCGTAGGAAACGTAGCCGGCCAGCCATTTGCCATCTTTTCTGGCGGCTTCGGCTTTTTCAAAAGCGAGGATGAGATCGCTTGTCGTTTCAGCGGTCAGAATTTCAGACGGTCGCGCAAACAGCCGCCGCACACCGAGAATATCGTCGTGGAGAAGAACATGGGGCGGGAGTGCTGGCGTTTTCAGGGGCGGGGTTCCGGTGCGGTTTGTCTGAGCATAGACTTAGCGCGATTTGATTGTTTGCTGAACTGCGACATGAAGCGCGGGATTAAATTGCATTGCTTTATCGAGCACTGTTCATAATAATGATCTCGATCAAGGACGCTGCCTGCGTTCGAGCGAAAACACTTACGGGATGGGTGGTCAAGATAGTAATAGTGCAATCTATTGCGGCGAGTATCAATGACTGCTGAGCAGTTAACCCGCAGATACCTCCACTGAACTTTACCGTGATGCGCTCGGTAGATATATGTCATGGCGGTTTTTGAGAAGTAATTATCATGATTATGAAACGAAGCTCATACTTGGTTACTGCGGACGGAAGCGCGCAAGATATCAACGGCAAAACGATCTTTTTTTCCTATGAACGCTTCAAGGACGAGATATGCAAAAAGAGCCACTGTTTTGTCTGTGGTGCGCGGCCAAATAAAGGGTTTAACAAAGAACACATCTTTCCAAATTGGCTTTTGAAGCAATGTGGGATGCACAACGAGACACTGACTCTTCCCAATGGAAATCGAGTTAGGTATGGTACGTACAAAATCCCTTGCTGTAAGACATGCAACAGTCAGCTTGCCGAACTTTACGAAACACCAATCAGTGAAGCGTTTCGCGCGGGCTACGGCGGTTTGTTGAATTACGTCCAAAGCGGGGGTGACGTGCGCCTTCGTGCATGGCTATCTCTAATTTTCACAAAAGTTCATCTGATGGACTTCAACAACCGAATCTCCTTGGACAAGAGACATGATGAAGAGAAAATTGGCGACCAATATGAGCTCAGCGAATTGCATCATGTTCACGCGGTAGCCCGTGCTGTGACTGCAGGGGTCCAGTTGGATGAAAGGGTTTTAGGAACTCTCCTGATACTGCAAGCCGATCCTTCCGAAAAGGATGTCGCCTTTGATTATTGTGACAATCTTGAGGGTCGTACAATGCTACTTCAGGTCAAGGATGTCGCCTTGATTTACGTTCTGGACGATTGTGGTGCAACCGCAACCATGCTGTGTGAGCAGCTCAAGGAACTTCCTGCGACGCTTTCAGCGATACAGATACGTGAAGTTTATGCTCGTTACCTAACTGCTAACATTCACATTAAGGAGACTCCAACATTTCGAACTGAATTTGTTGGGGCGGCGGGAAAGCCAAGAATTTCTGTAGAATTGCCAGAACTCAGCATTCACGATTATCAACCGACAGTGTTCGGTCAGATGTTGGCCAATGCGTTGGGCACGCACTCTGAGACTATAGTTGTGGATGGGAAAATGGGTAAAGATGCTCTTGATGTAATCGCTACGGGGCACGTTTCATTTTTGTTTGATGAAGTAGGAAATATAAGAAATGCAACGCCTGCCTAAAAATGCGAAATCGCGGCGAATTCGCTTGCCGAACTAGGACGATGTACCAACGGAATTATACCTGTCAATTGTCCTCGAAAAGGCTCCCCCATTTATCCTTCACTTCATGGTCAAATTCTTTAGCCGATTCAGGTGCCTTCGAGGCCTTAATCATCTCTATGTCCTCGTCTGTAAAATCGTTGGCAGTTAACACCTGCCTATCCCGACGTTTCAGGCGATGATATTCTTCCGTCGAAATCATCACGGTCCGCTCTCTACCATTACGTGTCACCGCGATGGCTTGGGTGAGGGCGAGATCCTGATAACGGCCGATGTTGCGCTGAAACTCTGCGGAACTGACTTTGAGCATTTCGTTCATGTCACATCTCCTGTTTCATGCATTATATGTATATCGCATAAGATATGCAATAATAGTCACGCCATCCCCTCCAGCTCATCAATCAGCCCTTCAATCACCGATAATCCCTTGTCCCAGAACTTCGGATCAGTCGCATCCAACCCAAATGGCGCGAGCAATTCTGAGTGATGTTTTGTCCCGCCAGCACGCAGCATGTCGAAGTATTTTTCTTGGAAGCCGTTTTCGGCGTTTTGATAGACGGCATAGAGCGAGTTTACGAGGCAGTCGCCGAAGGCATAGGCGTAGACGTAGAAGGGCGAGTGGATGAAATGCGGGATGTAGGCCCAGAAGGTTTCGTAACCCGGTCCAGACTTAACAGCAGGGCCGAGGCTTTCGGCTTGCACTTCCAGCCATAGTTCGCCGATGCGCTGTGATGTGAGTTCGCCCTCTTTGCGCTCGGTGTGGAGGCGGCGCTCGAACTGGTAGAAGGCGATCTGGCGCACGACTGTGTTGATCATGTCCTCGACCTTTTGCGCCAGCATGGCTTTGCGCTCGCCGACATCCGTGGTGCGGTTGAGCAACGAGCGGAAGGTGAGCATTTCGCCGAAGACGGACGCTGTTTCGGCCAACGTCAGCGGTGTTGCACTCATCAGGGGCCCACGCGGGCCAGCCAAGACTTGATGGACGCCGTGGCCAAGCTCATGCGCCAATGTCATCACATCGCGCGGCTTGCCTTGGTAGTTTATGAGGACATAGGGGTGGACGGAGGGCACGGTGGGGTGGGCGAAAGCGCCGGGCGATTTGCCAAGGCGGGTTTGCGCATCAATCCAGTTCTTGTCAAAAAACTGCTTGGCAATGGTGGCCATTTCGGGCGCGAACTCGCCATAGGCCTCCAGCACGGTGTCGCGGGCGGTATCCCAGCTAATCACGGCTTTAGGCGCGGTTGGCAGCGGGGCATTGCGATCATAGTGCATGAGTTGATCGAGGCCCAGCCACTTTGCCTTCATGGCATAGTAACGGTGCGACAGGCGCGGGTAGGCCTTGATGACAGCGCTGGCGAGAGCATCGACTACCTCGCGCTCGACACGGTTTGCCAAGTGACGACTGTCGGCAATGTCTTCAAAGCCGCGCCAGCGGTCGGAGATTTCCTTGTCCTTGGCCAGCGTGTTGGTGATGAGCGTGAAGGTGCGGATGTTTTCAGAGAAGGTTTTGGCGAGCGCTTCAGCGCCTTGCTTGCGGCGCTCGCGGTTGGCGTCTTGCAGCAGGTTGAGCGTCGGTTCGATGGCCTGCTTTTCGCCGTCTATTTCAAAGCGCAGCGCGGTCATGGTTTCATCAAACAAGCGGTTCCATGCGCCGCGCCCCGTGGTCGATTTTTCAAGGAAAAGCTGTTCGGTGCGCTCATCCAACTGGTAGGGCTTGTCCTTGCGCAAATCTTCAATCCACGGCTTGTAATGGGCAAGTGCCGGATTGGTCTCATAGGCGGTTTGCAAAAGCGCGTGGTCGATTTGATTTAATTCGAGTGAGTAAAATAAAAGATGCGAAGAGGCGTCAGTCAGTTTTTCTTGTGCATCGCCATAAAGTTTGGCAATCGCCGGGTCAGTGGAGTTGCCCGCATAAAGCAACCCGACATAAGACATGATGCGCCCCATCAGGTCTTCAAGTTCTTCATATTCCTGAATTGAACCTGAAAGCCGGCCACCGCCCGCTGAGGCTGATTCGGCTATCAGCTTGCCTTTCCACTTGGCCTCGAATGCTAAGGCCTTGTTTTCAGACGACAGCATGTCACGTGCCAATTCGGAGCATTGTGGCGATGAATAAAGGTCACCAAGGTTCCAAACTGGAAGACTTTGCCC
>JAYSWX010000020.1:0-2266 GCA_043717855.1 Phyllobacterium sp. | reverse complement strand
AATATTTCGGCGACCAAGCCATGCTCGGCTACGTCAAGAATGTTCAGCGTGCCGAAATTCGCCAAGGCATCGCCTGCGTGAAACATCAAAACATGTCGGGTTCCGACATTGGCGACGATCACAAGGAATATTTCGCAGGCGAATCTGCCCTCAAAGCCGGCGGCGCGCACAACACGATGAACCAATTCGCCGCCTGAAGGCGGGCGTGGAACCAGTTCGCCAGATAATCTCTAGGACTCTCCAGTCCCTCTAGAGCGCGGGCGACCGCGCTCTTTTTTATGCGCGTACCTCAAACGGGTGATGGCTAATATGAAATTTTCCTGTCTCAATAGCGCATCAATTCACGAGGAGAGCCCCATGCGCACATTCCTACTCCCTGCCGTCACCGCCCTTGCACTCACCGCAGGCGTAGCGCCCGCCAGCGCCGCCAGCTGCTATGACCTATGGTATGAGCGCAACCAGATTTACGACGATAATGGCTTCTGCTTCAAGTCACAGCTCGGCCAAGATACGTTCGACAATTCGGATTGCTACACTAGCCATCCGGATTTAAGCCGCGCCGAAGAGCGCCGCGTCGCGCAAATCAAAGCCCGCGAACGCGCCAAGCGCTGCAAGGTGAATAACTAGGCCTAAGGCAGCCTATACAAATAGCGACACTGGTTAGGATCAAAGCCGGTTTCGCCACCCTCCATGGATAAAGATCCGTGCACTTCGTAGCGAGAGTTGTCGGCTTGCGCCGTCAACGCTTGAACGGTATCATGTGTTGGGCTGGAGCCAAAATCCATATCAAAGATAAACGCTTTAGGCTTGCCGCCATCCGGCTTCACGGCGTAACCCTGATTGTAAATATCTTTGGTTTCATAAACCAATTTGCCGCTGGCGCGCATCGATTTTCCAGGCTTTGCAGCTACAGAGTCGGCGGCAGGCGGAATGGCCGTAATCAGCGTCGGCACGCGCGGCAACTCCACATTTTTTAGTGCCGTTACTCCGGGCTGCAAGCCATCCAGCATCGCCAAGCGGCCAAGATAAACACTAGTTAAACAGGCAACCTTAGGCCCGCACGCATCACGCTTCGTCTTCACCCATGTGCGTTGATCGCTCTTAAGGCAGGCCACTCCATCCTTTAATGTCTCAGCCGCGCCACCATAATAGCGCCCAAGATATTCGTCTAAGTTAGACAGATTATCGTCGCTGCAAATCGCTTTTTCAATTTTGCTCTTGGCCTTGGCGCAGTCAAAACTGGCCGCATCCGAATTACTTACGAAGGCCAATGTGATGATAAATGCCGCGCCCCAATTTCGCATCATGTGCAATCTCCCGAATCAAATGCACCCCGCGCCAATTTCGCAAATACTATCCCACACTACAAGGAGGAATTGCCGAGCAACAACCGCTCCGCCGCCGCGCGGGCCTCGCTGGTAATCTCCGCGCCCGATAGCATCCGCGCGATTTCCTCTTGCCGCTGGGCGCGGTCCATCACGGAAATACTCGTAGCCATTTTGCCACCGCTTTCCGCCTTGGCAATCAGAAAATGCGTGTCAGACCGTGCCGCCACTTGCGGCGCATGGGTGACAGATAGCACCTGCACCTTTTCCGCCAATCGTTTCAAACGCTGCCCGATAGCATCCGCCACCGCGCCGCCAACGCCCGTATCAATTTCGTCAAACACAAGCGTGGGCGCGGAGCCGCGATCCGCCAGCGCCACCTTCAGCGCCAGTAAAAAGCGCGAAAGTTCGCCGCCGGAAGCTACCTTCATCATCGGGCCGGACTTAGTGCCGGGGTTGGTGCGCACATGAAATTCCAGTGTGTCGATGCCATCTACACTGCGGGTATCCGCATCGGTTTGCAGGTCCACCAAGAACGCTGCCCGTTCTAATTTCAAGGCCGGTAATTCCGCCATAACAGCTTGTTCCAGCGCTAAGGCTGTTGTCTTTCGCTTTGCAGAAAGGTCCAAAGCCAGCCTGTCATAGGCCACGCGGGTGGCCACAGCGTCTTGTTCAAGCGAAGATAGTCGCCCGGCGCCTGCATCCAAATCCGCCAAATCTGTCGCCATTTTCTCTGCGAGTTTGGCCAAGCCATCGACTGGCACTGAGAACTTGCGCGAAGCAGCTCGCAGCGCAAACAGCCGCTCTTCGGTGCGCTCCAACACGTTGGGATCAAAATTCGCCGCGCGAATGGCCGCTTCCACCGCGCTTTGCGCATCACTGAGATGGTCAAGCGCCAAGCCTAGCGCGGTCGCTATCGGCTCCAGCATTTCCGGCGCTTC
>JAYSWX010000019.1:0-14867 GCA_043717855.1 Phyllobacterium sp. | reverse complement strand
GATGTGGCAACAATCGATATAGTGTCTGTGAGCCGAATCATAACATTCCGTCTTGCTAATTTATTTGGGTCACAATCGACCAGAACCTCTAAAATATAGTTTAATTCTTTAATTTCCGTGACTGAATAGCCCACTAGAGTCAGGCATCGTTTAATCAAAGTTTCATTCTGCTGTGCTAATCTAACCTCCTTAAGGATAGGCCATGCATCTGCTCTTTGTTACCTCGCTCGTGCCGGATGGGCACGCGACCTCTGGCTACGAGATAGCCAACCAAGCCATCATAGATGGTTTGCGACGCATTGGCATGACGGTAACAGTGATCGGATTCACTTGGCCAGGCAAGGCTGCAAGCGACCCTGATACCATTGTGCTGGGCTCCTTGGATGTCCGCACGGCTACGGCGAACCGTCAGACAAAATTGCGTTGGGTCGCTGGCGCGCTGGCAGGCGGGCACACCATTTCGTCTGTAAAAATGCGGGCCGTATCTGAGACAACATTACGCGAAGCCATGGCGTCCCATGGTCCGTATGATGCCTATGTGCTCAATGGCGTTTCGCTGCCGGGCGCGTTTCCGGCCCTGTTTAATGAGCTTCCTTCGCTTTGGGTGGCGCACAATGTCGAATTCAAATCCGCCCTTGAAAATGTCGAAAGCGCGGAAGGTCAGCTCAAAAAGCTTTTTTTCCGGCGTGAAGCTAGGCTTTTGAAAACAATTGAGCGCAATTTGGCTGCCAATGCCCGATTTGTATTCACGCTGGCGCAAGAAGATCGCGCCCCGCTTGGCGTGGGCTCATCGGACCGCTCCGCCGTATTGCCGCTTATTACAACGGCTAACTCACCAAATTTGCAAAGTAATCGTTCTATTCAATATGATGCTGGCCTTATTGGCACGTGGACATGGGAGCCGAACCGCGTCGGGCTGGATTGGTTTTTGCGAGAAGTCGCGCCACTATTGCCTCTCGATTTCAAAGTTGGCATCGCCGGCCAAGTGTCATCACCAATCGAGCATGCACCAGCGTGTATTCAGTTCCTTGGCCGCGTTCCCGACGCAAAGGCATTCGTCAATTCTTGTGCGGTTATCCCCCTGGTAGCGCGCGGCGGCACGGGTGTACAACTCAAAACCATTGAAACATTTGAAGCCGGACTTCCATCGGTTGCCACTAATCTTTCTTTGCGGGGAATAAGCTTACGCCCGTCAAACTGTGATATTACAGACGATCCGCAGACCTTCTCCACGCTATTGATCGCAAAAGCTGACGAAGTACGAACTGGAAAATCACTGGATTTAGATGGGCTTTCATTTTACCAAGCCCAGCGCGATGCACTTGATGCTGCTCTAAAAATTGGGATTTCGACACTTCGTGGCCCAAATAAAAATCAAAAGGCCGCCTGATGCTGGATAGAACGCCCCATAGCTTGACCCGAACACTTCTGCCGTGGCGCGACGTGTTGTCGATACCCGTAGCGGATTTGGATACACAAGAAGCGCTGAATTTTCTGAATAAACGCATCGCTGCCAAGGCATTTACTCCTGTTGCATTTCTAAACGCCAACAACGCGAATATCGCAATTGAAAGCCCGGGCCTCGCTAAAATACTGAATAATTTTATTATTCTATCTGACGGGATTGGCGTCGATATCGCTTCATGGATACTGCACGGTGCAATGTTCAAGGCAAATTTGAACGGTACAGATTTCGTGCCAGCCCTGCTAGCGTCTAACAATAGGAGCTTGAGTATCGGCCTCATTGGCGCGCGTCCCGAAGTGGTTGAAACGGCCAGAGGATCGTTTGCCAATCAATATCCGCAACATGATTTTACCATTGTTTCCGATGGCTTTTTTAAACTGGAAGATGAACCTAAAATTTACGAAAAACTGACTGCAATCCGTCCGGATATTTTGCTGATAGCCATGGGCGTGCCGCGCCAAGAGCAGTTTATTATGCGGCTTTTATCTGGCGAAACCTGCACAATGCCAATTGCCGTGGGCGCGTTGTTTGACCTTCACACCGGCTCAGTCCCGCGCGCACCGGATTGGATGCGCACCTCCCGCACGGAATGGGTTTATCGCCTATGGCGCGAACCAAAGCGGCTTTGGCGGCGCTATGCGGTCGGCAATCCGTTGTTCCTCCTGCGTGTATTACGTTGTAAACTGACAGGTGCATCCAAAAATAAAGGCGCAGCGCTGGCGCCGGATTTGGCGGACCAACGCTCGTGACTGCTAAGCCTTCAAAAAACGAACACTCAACCGCAATCGTGACGGCCAGCTTTGGGCCTGACTTCGAGCGATGCCGCCTGTTATGCGAAACAATTGATAGACTTGTGACTGGTTTCTCTAGTCATTACATCCTCGTTGAATCTGCCGATGTGCCAATGTTCAAGGGGCTGGAGGGCCCGCACCGTCATGTAATAGATGAAAAAGACCTGTTGCCGTCATGGTTACATCCATTCCCGGATCCGTTCTATTTGGGAAAACGCCGTATCTGGCTATCATTGAAAACCATGCCCCTACGTGGCTGGCACGCGCAGCAACTGCGCCGGATGGCTGTGGCCAAAGTGCTGCATGAAGATGCATTCTTCTACGTCGATTCAGATGTTGCGTTTGTTCGTCCTTTTGATTGCGCAACTCTGTGGCATGGCGATGACTTACGTTTGTTTCGACGCGATGACGAGTTGCTTGGCACGTTACCCGGTGATCAGCAGATTTGGGCCGATAACGCCGCAGCATTGCTGGGAATTAATCCAAATGAACTGACCCGGCATGGCTATGTTGGCACACTTATAGCATGGCGACGTGATGTGCTTCTTGGCATGTGTGATCGCATCGAAGCCGTACAAGGCCGTAACTGGGTTCACTCAATTGGCCGCAGCCGGCGCTTTTCTGAATGCACAATTTATGGCCACTTTGCCGAAGACATCATGAACCTTAAAGGTCACTTTGTCGATACGCGCGACTTTTGTGAAGTCTTCTGGTTTGCGCCTGTACCCACAGAAAAAGAGTTCAAAGCCCGCGTTAACGCCATGGCACCGGAACAGGTTGCCATCGGGGTCCAATCATTTATCGGCGCTGATATAAGCTATGTGCGCCGCTTAGTGTCAGAAGTTAAGTTCTAGAGTATTTCCAAGCTTGATGGAACATCAAGCGTTTAAGGAAAATGCGACAAAACAAGGACGCAGAGCAAAGGTTTTGATTCTATCAAAACGCACTTTTCCCTGGTCAAGGTAAAACCGGCAGTTCATCGCGCAACGCTTTACGGCGTATCGCGCTGTAAGTCAGTAAACCCGACGCCAGCCAAATCAGGCCGTAAGCAGTGTTCAGATCAAACAGCCAGTTGGCTTGGTTCAGTGCGTTCAGAAAAATGTAGGACAGTAATACAGCCTTCACGCCTGCCAGCATCGCCAGATTAAGTGCCCGCAAACCTGTTTGGCGGCTGGCATACAATAGCTCGGCTTGGTACTCGACGAGGTTGCGAAACCCCGGGACCAAAAACACCAGGAAAAGTAAATGTGCTGCCCCCGCGACATTATGGCCGAGCGCATTGGGGAATACACTTAAGAAAATTGCCAGCCCGCAAAAGCCAATCGTGGAGATTGCGAATAGCGCTATTTCCATACTAATCTTTTGTTTGAGCGAGGATAGCAAGCTACCATTACGCATGAGCCGCTGCACAAGCATCATGTTAAATGTGCGGATGGGAATAGCCGTAAGGTCCACCAGCCGCATGACAATAGCATAAATGCCCGCTGTCTCCGGCCCGCCAAGCGCAAGCACCAGCAACTTGTCCAACTCTGACTGAATGTAAAATAGAATCTCTGCGCTAGCAACGGAAAGCGAATCGGCAACGTGTCGCCGGTAAACTGGCAGTACCAAACGCAGTTTTGCGTCGGGCGTAAAAAATAAAATGCCAACTAAAAGTCCCGCAGCATTTGCAATAAAATAATACTGCGCCCAATGGTCTATATCGTCAGCCGTGGTGAACGCAAAGCACACTGCCGCCAGTGCTCGTAACGCACTGCCGGTCATCACCAGCCCTGAGGCGCGGGCAAAGCGGCCCATACCGTTGTTAGCAATCAAAATGACTTCAAGTGTGCGCCACAACAAGGCCTCTGTTATGACGACTAGCCCGAATGTTGAAAGGCTTAACGTTTGCCCGAAAAACACGCGGTGACAAAAGTATGCCGCCAGCGCGAAAAATGGCAGTGAAATCGCCGCAAATAGCAAATATCCGGCGGCATATACCCCAATCAAGCGCGGTTTGACCGTGGCAATCCGGTAAAGTGGCGAGGTAAAGCCGAAACCTACGATGCGCGATAATACGATTCCTGTGGCAGATGCAGTCGCAAAAAGTCCAAAATCCGCAACTGAAAGCGTATTCGCCAGCGCCACAAAATAGAACAACGAAATGACCATGCGTCCCGCCGCGCCGGCAAGGGCCGCGATGTAATCCCGCAGTAAATGCCAAGACCCGTTAATTTTTGCCACTAAAAAAGTCATTCAAACCTATCCATTCGCGGCATTCTTATGTGATTTTGCTTAATATCCGGTGTGGAAAATTGACCTTGTTCACGCGGGTTCATTTAGGCAAAATCAACACTTTGTTTACTACGTCTGTTTAGGGTGCATTAACCGGCAAATCGCCACTGGGTGGTTTGTTCCTAGTTTGGCAGGCCTTAATGTTTTTTGATGAACCGGATAACCGCAATCCAAAGGCGAAGTCGAATGTCCGGCTGGCCGCGGTTCCGCGCGCGCCTGAACCTTCGTGGTTAGATCAAGTCAATGCCGTTGATGAAAACGCTGCGAAGCGTCACCGCGAAGCCCGCGCCCGCCGCGAGGCACAAAGGAACGCACTGCTGGATCAAGCCGAAGATATTGCCCTGCTGCGCCGCGAACAAGAGGCATCGCGCGAACGGGAATTCGTTCGTGACCAAGAATCACGGCATGAGCATAAGGCGAACGTAAGCCAAAAAGCTAAAGTAGCGCCAACTCAGAATTATTCGCAACCTGACGCCCCGCGCAATGAGCCACACTCATATCACAATCAAGATCAGTCCTTTTCTCAAGATGCACAATTGCGGGATGAGCTGAATGTTTCTGCTTCTAATGAGCGAGATGGCCCGCTCGTTGATCCCGCCTATGTCTTTCGCGCGATCCGCAAATGGCGCGCACTGATCGCCGCCACGACAATTTTAGGTGGCGTGTTGGGTATTATGACAGCGCTGAACACTCCGCATTTATACTATTCGGCAGCCGAAGTTTTGGTCGATCCGCGCAATTTCAAAGTTATAGAGAATGATCTCAATCCGGATGTGTTCTTATCTGAGGCATCTCTGGCCATTGTTGACAGCCAGGTTAGCTTGATGCGCTCACCGTTGGTTATTGAGCGCGTGGTCAAAGAACTCGGCTTGGAAAATGATCCTGAGTTTAACGGCACATTGCATCAAGGCGCGTTAGGTTCGCTAATAAGCCTTCTTTCCGGTAAAAGCGTCGTAAAAGATGGTGCTGTTTCCGCTGCCCGCTATTTAAGCGAACATATGAGTGTTGATCGTGGTCCGAAAACATTTGTTGTTAGTATTGGCACTTTTTCCGAAGAGCCTCAAAAATCTGCGCTGATTGCCAATAAAATCGTTGATATTTATCTCAGTGAGCAAGCGAAATACCGTTCGGATACGGCTTCGCGTACGTCAGGCGAACTAACGTCCCGTCTGTCTGATTTGAAAAAACAAGTGTCTAGTGCCGAAACAAAAGTTGAAAAATACAAGACAGAAAATGGTCTCGTCGGCGTTGAAGGACGCATGATCGGTGATGAAGAACTACTGCGCCTCAACGATCAGCTTGCCGCTGCGCGGTCAACGACCATCTCACTTCGCGCCCGCGCACAGACCGCAAAGTCTGCCACAGTTGAATTAGTGGCCGCAGGTGGCTTGCCGGAAGAAATCGCCTCCTCAGCACTAACCGCTATGCGCTCGCAAGTCGCATCCGCTAAACAGCGGCTTGATGGGTTGCAAGCAAAGCTTGGTCCCAAACATCCCGATATTCAGCAAGCAGCACAAGAATATGATAGCGTTCGCGGCGAAATAGCTAATGAAATTAAGCGTATACGCAGTTCTTTGCAAACTGATTTGCAGCGCGCCGAGCAGACAGAGCAGGGGCTGGCAACGCGCCTTGGGCAACTCAAGGCGGGCCAAGGTGTGTCCGGCGAGGCGATGGTTAAGTTGCGTGAACTGGACCGCGAAGCCAACACCGCACGCGCTGTCTACGAACAATTCTTGCTGCGCGCCAGAGAAACCGGCGAACTTGGCACGATCAATTCTACCAATGTTCAGCAGATCAGCACGGCAAAAGCCGCAGACGTACCAGAAGGCTCTTCACGCAAAATCCTCGCGATAGGCGGCTTTATTGGCGGCCTCATTCTGGGACTTGGACTGGCAATTATGAAAGGCATTTATGATGCGTTGCAAAGCCAATTCGAGGGCGGACGGTCCGCGTCGCAGCGGCCGGTGCATTCCGGCCCGTTCAGCCCGCCGCAGGGTGGCCGCACAAAAAGACGCCTCGGAATGTTCAGCCCTAAAGAGGTCGTGGCAGATTCCCACTTGACCAGCCCGTCGCAACATTTTGCACCGCAGGCGCGGCACGACGTTTCACCACACCAAGCACCGTCTTTCGCCCCTCAGTCGCAGTATTTTGCAGCGCCGCAACAATTTGCGCCGCAATTTGACGCGCAAGTATATGCGCCTCCCGCGCCACAACCTGTTTATGCCCAGCCACAGCCGTCACCATTTGTGCCACAACAAGTGCCAGCGCAGCCTTATGCCTACGCTCCGCAGCCTTCGCCGCAAATGATGCCGCAACAGGTTTATATGCCGCAGTTCGTGCCTCAGCCTCTTTATGCGCAACAACAATATGCGCCCGCGCCACAAATGGTTTGGCAGCCGCAACCTATGCCACAGCCGCACTTTGTGCCCGCGCCGCAGCCAGTGCAGCACCATGTTCAGCCTGCACCCGCACCGGTGCCGCAACAGCCCCAGCCGACTCAGTTCACGCCGCTTCCTGCCCAGCCTGAAGTCGCAGATATTGCCCGTTCACTTGATGAATTCCGCGCGGCTGTGATTGACCTTGCAAAAATCCGTCGCTCCGCCTGAGAGTTTGATAGGAAGTGCGTTGCGCGCAACTTCTCACTTGACCGATGCCCATCCAAATCTTACGCGAAATCCGTCGCTTTAGAGCCAGCGTTGCGGACATGCTTGGCGTTTAAGTGCGGTGAAAAAATTCAGGCGGAGCGCATAATGGCAACTTTAATTGACGGCAAAATGGTAGCGGAAGATGTGGTGGCAAAGGTGCGTGATGCCGCTGCCAAGCTCATTTCGGAGAGCGATGTGACGCCGGGCCTTGCTGTTGTGATCGTCGGCGAAGATCCTGCGTCGCAAGTCTATGTCGCTTCCAAAAGCAAGAAAGCCAAGGAGTGCCATTTCCATTCTGTACAGCATTCTCTGCCTGATACCACGTCGGAAGCTGAGCTTCTCACCCTGATTGGCAAACTGAACGCCGATGATGCCATCCACGGCATTCTGGTCCAGCTACCGCTGCCAAAGCATATTGATACCGGCAAGGTCATCCAAGCCATCGCGCCGGACAAAGATGTGGACGGGTTCCATTTTATCAATGTCGGCAAGCTCGGCGCTGGCGAGGTGGACAGCGCTTTCGTTCCTTGCACGCCTGCCGGTTCGATGTTGCTGATTGAGCGCGCCCGTGGCCGTGACCTTTCCGGCCTCAATGCCGTCGTCGTTGGTCGCTCCAACATTGTTGGCAAGCCGATGTTCAACCTGCTGCTCGCCGCCAATGCCACAGTCACCGTTGCCCACTCCAAGACCAAAGATTTGGCAGCCATTTGCCGCACTGCGGATATTTTGGTGGCTGCCGTTGGCCGCCCTGAAATGGTCAAGGGCGATTGGGTGAAGCCCGGCGCGACCGTTATCGACGTCGGCATCAACCGCATTCCCTCGCCAGAAAAAGGCGAGGGCAAGAGCCGTCTCGTCGGCGATGTCGCGTTTGCAGAATGTGAGATCAATGCTGGTGCGATCACGCCCGTGCCGGGCGGCGTCGGCCCGATGACCATTGCCATGCTCATGGCCAACACCGTCGTCTCCGCCTATCGTGTTGCAGGCAAAGCGGCACCTCGGTTCTAATTGGCGTTTGATTTAAACAAAGCCTTTGGCAGCGCCGTGTCGTTTTTGTGTTAGGTGCGTCGGGAGCGCCCATTGCTTCAAAATTGGTGTTTCGATAAGTATCACCTATGTCTGATACTCTCGGCAGCGGCCGCCTCTTCACATTTTTGCTTGTCGATCGGTTCGGCATGTTCTCATTTGCAGCCATGATCGATGCCTGCCGTATCGCCAATCGTATTTCCGGTGTCGACTTTTACAAATACAAAACCGTCTCTATCAGGGGAGAAGCGGTCATCGCCTCCAGCGGCATCACACTAATGCCGGATTTCGCGTTGGCTGATTTGCCACCATCAGACATTATGTTTGTCTGTGCCAGCAGCAATCTTGATCCGGTCGATAAGTCCAAAATCCTTACCGCCATTCGCCAGCAAGGCCGTCGCGGCGGCGGGCTGGGCGGTATCGTCTTGGGAACAATATTGCTGGCCGAGGCAGGCCAGCTGGATGGCCACCGCTGCACGCTGCATTGGGAAAATCGCGCCGCCTTTCAAGATCGTTTTCCCGCCGTTGAATGCACCGGCAACGTCTATGAGATTGATCGCAAACGCTTTACCTGCGCGGGCGGCACTACTGCGCTGGACTTAATGCTGGAAATCATTCGCATTGATCTGGGCGTTCATATTTCTGCCGAAGTCGCCAACCAAATCCATCATGAGCGCATCCGCACAGGTACAGACCGCCAGCGTATAGGCCGTGAGCGCGACCTTTCAGGCCGCTCCGAAAAGCTGCGCAAAGTGGTCGAACTCATGGCCGAACATCTGGAAGAGCCAATGACCGCAGGCCATATGGCCAAGACCGTAAAACTCTCCGTCCGCCAAGTCGAGCGGCTGTTTTTGAAACATCTAAACATGACACCGGGCCGCTATTACATGGGCCTACGCCTGGAGCGCGCCCGCGAATTACTACGCCAAACCAACTCCCCAATTTTGGAAGTGGCACTCGCAACCGGCTTCGGTTCACATTCCTATTTTGCCCAGAGTTACAGGCAGCAGTTTGGCAGATCGCCAAGTGATGAGCGGCGGACTGCGTACTAAGCCCGAGTAAATTCCATTACCCAGTTTGTTTCCCAAGTTTCGCCGCCATCAGCGGAAAATGCTTGCTGCCATAGGCATTGATCGGCGGATTGTTGCGACCACAAAAATCGCACCTTTATTGGCGTTCCTTCAAGCACATCCTCGGCCAAGAATGTACCAACGCCATTTTTAAAAGAGCCGACAACGGGAACATCCAGCGAATGCGGGTTGCGCCCATCCAGCCACCAGATCGCCCAAAGTTTAGTGGCTTCGTTAAACGAACGGATAGCGATGGCCTTATAAGAACCGCCCGGTAAGTGCAGCACATTGTCTTCAATGTTACCAAACCCGCCGAGTGCCGGGCTTGTTGTGCTCGTCCCGCTAAATTCTTCCCATTGATGGCCATTCTTTAAGCGCTCAGTAAGCCGCCGATGTTTGACATTCCAATTTCCAAACAAAAAATCAAAGTCTGACTGACCCGCTGACATGCAGTTGCTCCCCAAATGGCTGACGATTCTTGGGCGCGATGCTATCACGGGCAAATGACAAATTATGTCAGGAGAACTACACTCCGCCAAGTTGAGCTGCAATCTTGAGGTATCCCTAGATGAAGCTTGGCTCTACTTTATTGAGCGCGTCTTGAGCGCACATGAGAGCGCTCTTCGCCAAACCAATCTGTCCATTTTGGAAGTGGCAATGGCCACGGGCTTCGGATTAAGCTTACACCCCATCGGAAACACGCATTAATAATGCAACCAACTCGGTGTTCACATAGTAATTTGCCGTGCCTTTGGTGGTTTTCGTAACAAATGCATTTTCCGCTAGTGTATCCAAATATTTGGAAGCAGTTTGGCGGGTGATGCCTAAATCCTGGACTAAAAATTCAATCCGCGTATAGGGATGTCGATAGAGATTATTCAGCAAGTCTTGAGAATAAAGCCTAGGTAGCGTAGTTCGCATACGTTGTTTGGTAGCTGCCATCTGTTCGCGAATGCCGTCAATTAGCATCAACGTGATTTGTGCTGTTTCGGCTACCCCATTGAGCATATAAAGTATCCAATCCTCCCACGCATTTTCATCACGCACTGCTTGGAGTAGCCTGTAATATTCATTCTTGTTTCTGGTGATGTGTCGGCTGAGATAGAGAATAGGAATATCTAACAAACCTGTTTTGGTGAGATACAAAACGTTGATGATACGGCCAATTCTGCCGTTGCCATCGGGAAAGGGGTGGATGCTTTCAAACTGGTGGTGAATAATTGCCATCTTGATCAAAGGGTCGAGTGCGCATGCAGCATCGTCGTTGATAAACATTTCGAGCGCGGTCATATATTTTACAATTTCGTGCGCGCCCTGCGGCGGTGAATATACGATTTCACCTGTTCGATCATGAATGAGCGCCGTGCCTGGCATTGTCCGAAATCCATCACTGCGACGTTTCAGGGTCTGAAACATGAAGATCAGTGTTCCATTTGTGAGCAATCCAGTTTCCTGCAAGGCGGTGGTACCAAGTCGCAAAGTGTCCCTATAGAGCGAAACTTCTTTGGCGGAGGCTGACCCAGAGCCTGAAGGGAACAGCTCCGCTTGGAACAACTCATCTTGAGTTGTTACAATATTTTCGATTTCCGATGAGGCTTTTGCTTCTTGCAGAGAAAGCGTATCAATTAGAATTTGTTGATTAGGAATGGCAGACGCACGGCCCTTAAGTTCGCCAAGCCATCTGTGGGCATTCGAAAGTGCCTTGAGAACGGCAACAGTTTCCAGCTCCACTTGCGGCGGAAGCAAGGGAATATCATATGATTGTTTTAACACATCCGTTGTCATATGTTAAAAATAATGGTTTTTATTAACATTGCAAGTACGAAATGTTAAGTTTTTCGCACTGCATTAACATCCCACGCTCCACTCAAAACGGACCAGCGCCCTCATCCGCTCTACTCGCCATTTGCCTAAACATCTTAAACAACTCACGTCCAGTACCGAAATCATTACCGGATAAATCCACCGCTGGCGTTGCGCGCGCTTCAAGCGTGCCAGCTGGAACCAGCACTTCGAGCGTTCCGGTCGTGGCATCCAGCCGCACGATGTCGCCGGTTTGCACGCGGCCTATCAGCCCTCCGTCCAGCGCTTCGGGCGTGACGTGGATGGCCGCTGGCACTTTGCCGGAGGCGCCGGAGAGGCGGCCATCGGTTACCAGCGCAACTTTCAAGCCGCGATCCTGACAAATGCCCAGCGGCGGCATTAGCTTGTGCAGTTCGGGCATACCATTGGATTTTGGGCCCTGAAAGCGCACCACGGCTACGAAATCATGCGTCAATTGTCCCGCCTTAAACGCCGCGTGTAATTGCTCTTGATTGTCAAAAACAATCGCTGGCGCTTCGATAATATGCCGCTCGGCTTTTACGGCTGAGGTCTTTATAACCGCCTTACCAAGATTTCCGGATAGCACTTGCAAGCCTCCGGTCGCATGGAAGGGCTTATACGCTGGCGTCAAAACTTTTTCGTCGCCGCTCTGCAAAGGCGCAGGCACACGATGCACCAGCCCGTCTTCGCCAAGCTTGGCTTCAACAGCATAAGGATAAAGCCCTTCGCCCCAAACGGTGCGCACATCATCATGCAAATGCCCGCTGTCCAGCAATTCGCGAATGAGAAAACCCATGCCGCCAGCCGCATTAAAATGGTTCACGTCAGCCATGCCGTTTGGGTATATCCGCGCCAGCAAAGGCGTTGCGTCTGACAAGTCCGACAAGTCCTGCCACGTCAGCTTAATGCCTGCGGCAGCCGCCATCGCAATCAAATGAATCGAATGGTTGGTGGACCCGCCCGTGGCGTGAAGCCCGACAACAGCGTTCACAAATGATCGTTCATCAATCATCTCGCCGACCGGAATATAATCATTGCCAAGCGCAGTAATCGCCAGCGCGCGCTGGGCGGCTTCGCGGGTCAGGGCTTCGCGCAGCGGCGTGCCCGGATTGACGAACGATGCGCCCGGCGTGTGCAGGCCCATAATTTCCATCAGCATCTGGTTAGAATTTGCCGTGCCATAGAAGGTGCAAGTGCCCGGCCCGTGATAGGCCTTGGATTCGCTTTCCAGCAGTTCGGCGCGGCCCACTTTGCCCTCGGCAAACAGCTGGCGCACTTTGGACTTTTCGTCATTGCCAATACCTGTAGTCATTGGCCCGGCGGGAACAAACACCGCCGGAATGTGCCCGAAAGTTAAAGCGGCAATCACCAAACCCGGCACAATCTTATCGCAAACGCCGAGATAAACTGCGGCGTCAAACATATCATGGCTAAGGCCAATGGCGGCTGCCATGGCGATCACATCGCGCGAAAACAGCGAAAGCTCCATGCCAGCGCGGCCTTGCGTCACCCCATCACACATAGCTGGAACGCCGCCCGCCACTTGCGCCACGCCGCCAACAGCGTGCGCCGCTTGTTTGATAATCGAGGGATACGTCTCAAATGGCTGATGCGCCGAAAGCATATCATTGTACGAAGTGATGATGCCCAAATTGGCCACCACATCACCCGCTAACGCCTGCTTATCGGCAGGTGAGCAAACAGAAAAACCGTGAGCGAGATTTGCGCAGCCTAGTGTCGCGCGGTTTGGCTTATTGTCTTTGGCGGCCCGAACACGGGCAAGATAGGGCTCACGCGTGGCACGGGAGCGCTCGATAATGCGCTGCGTAACGGCTTGGACTGAATGGTTTGCGGTCATGTTTGTCTCCGTTGCTGCGTGGGAGGTCTCAGCAAGAATAGATAGAAATCGCCACTTGTGTCTGCCTGATTACGGCACGAATGGGCATGTATTCGATAGGCCCGTCGCCAAGCGCCTTCTCCAGCGTCGCGGCTTTTTCCGGGCCTTCAATGTGTAAATAGATTGCCTTGGAACGTAGTAAAAATGGCAGCGTTAGTGTGATGCGCGGCTCGCCCGCGCCGGGCGCGTGAAGCGCAAGCGCAGGTCCAACGCTGGTCAACGCCTCATGCAGTGTGTCACCGCCGGGAAAGAATGAGGCCGTGTGCCCGTCATTGCCCATGCCCAAAATCACCGCATCAAAAGGCAAGCTCAGCGCGGCAAGTTCAGCGTTGGTTTTTGCGACAAGCGCGGGCGTGGGCCCATCGCCGCCCGCATAAAGCGGCACAAATGCCGCCATCTTGGCTTCATTTTGCAATAGCAAATCCGCCACCAACTTGGCATTGGAGCGTTCGGAAGATGAATCCACCCAACGCTCATCCACCAGCGTGATTGTCACTTTCGACCAGTCAAGCTTTTGGTGCGACAACACGGCGAAAAACCGCTTTGGTGTGGACCCGCCAGAAACCGCCAGCGTTGCTGCCCCGCGCGCCGTGATGCCCGCCATCAGATTGCTTGCCACATGCGCAGCCAAGCCTTGTGCCAAACCTTCGGCATCCTTGAAGACATTGGCCCCGAATGCCGTTGGATCAATTTTCATGGAAGAATTCACGCCTTGGATCATCGTCTCAAAGTCCTCAATCTTCTTCATGCCAAGTGCGGCCATCGCGTTCAATGAGTGCAATCGCTGAACTTGGTCCCCACGTGCCGGAAGTGTAGCCCTGCGCGGGTTGCGCGGTCGCGTCCCACGCCTGCTGGATGGGATCAATCCATTTCCATGCCGCTTCAACTTCGTCGCGGCGCATAAACAGTGTTTGATTGCCGCGTACCACATCCATAATCAGGCGCTCATAGGCATCCGGATTGCGCACTTTGAACGCATCAGCAAATGTCATATCCAGCGGCACATGGCGAAGGCGCATACCGCCCGGACCCGGATCCTTAATCATGATCCATTGCTTCACGCCCTCATCCGGTTGCAAGCGGATAACCAGCTCATTTCGAAACACTTGGCCAGCGGCATCCGCAAAAATCGAATGCGGCACTTGCTTGAACGAAATCACGATTTCCGACATCCGCCCCGCCAGACGCTTGCCGGTGCGCAAATAGAACGGCACACCCGCCCAGCGCCAGTTGGCAACTTCGGCTTTAATTGCCACGAAGGTTTCCGTGTTAGAGGGCGAACCCAATTCATCTTGGTAGCCCGCCACCGCGCCGCTATCGGATGCTCCGGCTTTGTACTGCCCGCGCACAGTCATCTGCGCCGCATTGGCCTCGGTGATTGGTTTCAGCGAGCGCAAGACCTTCAGCTTTTCATCGCGCAGCGCGTTGGCATCCATCGATGACGGCGGCTCCATCGCCACCAGACAAAGCAACTGCAAAAGATGGTTCTGCACCATGTCACGCAGCGCACCGGCGGTATTGTAATAACCCACACGACCTTCAAGGCCAACAGATTCAGCTACCGTAATTTGAATATGGTCAATGTGCGCAGAGTTCCACAACGGCTCATAAAGCGAGTTCGCAAAGCGCAGCGCCATCAGGTTTTGCACCGTTTCCTTGCCAAGATAGTGGTCGATACGGAACACTTGATGTTCGGCAAAATCATTTCCGATAATATCATTCAGCTGCTTAGCGGATGCCAAATCGCGGCCTAGCGGCTTTTCGACGACAATGCGCGACTTCGGCGTAATCAAACCGTAGCCCTTCAACTTATCCGCAATATCACCGAACAGTGCAGGGGCCACCGCAAGGTAAAACGCGCGCACGCGATCTTCCGAT
>JAYSWX010000018.1:0-2274 GCA_043717855.1 Phyllobacterium sp. | reverse complement strand
TAGGCCATCTACTTTCTCTGTGATAATATATTGATGTTTAATCGGCTGAAGCGGTACATTGACGCCGGCCATCGCACCAATTTGCCGCGCCCATTGCCCGCCGCAATTGACAATCTTTTCGCAAGCTACACGGCCTTGGTTGGTTAGAATGGCGATTATGCGCGTTCCATTCATCTCAAAGCCAGTTACACGCACGCCTTCAAATATTTTCACGCCATGCATTCGTGCACCTTTTGCCAATGACTGTGTGATGTCAGAAGGGCTGGCCTGGCCATCAGTCGGCAAGAAGGATGCTCCGACGAGATCACCAGTGTCCAAAAGTGGCCACATTGCCTTGACTTCAGAAGGTGACAGCAAATGCATATCCATACCGAAGCTGCGGGCGGTGGTGGCAAGGCGGCGGTACTCAGTCCAGCGGTCCTCATTGCAGGCGAGGCGGAGGCATCCTGACATTTTCCAGCCAGTCGCAAGACCAGTTTCTGCCTCGAGCTCTCTATAAAGTTCTACCGAATACTTGAGCACTTTGGTGATGCTGGCAGATGAGCGTAACTGGCCCACCAGACCTGCCGCGTGCCATGTAGAACCAGACGTAAGTTGACCCTGCTCCAACAAAATCACATCCGCCTTGTGATCCCGTGCCAAGTGATAGGCGGTGGAACAGCCTATAATGCCGCCACCGATGACGACAACTTGGGCGTGAGCAGGTAGTTCGGTCATTCAGATTTTTCCGTATTTTTCCTGGTAATGTTCGAGTCTAGCGCGATAGTACGATAATTGTTCATCTGTGTACGCACCATAATCCACCCCCGGCGCGGCCAAATAGAGCTCCGACACCATGCTCCAGATTACCTCCCGAAGCAGTGAAACGCATTGCATGGCAGAGAGAGACTGGACGAGTGCAGTATCGGGTTTTGTGCCGAAATAGACCGTTAAAAGCTGTTCCGATTGCTGCTCGTTAAATCCAGCGTTGGATGAAAGGCCCGCCAGATCAAACATGGCAGTGGAAAATCCCGCATATTCAAAATCAATCAGCCAAAGGCGACTATCAGCTCTCAGAAAATTAGCGGGAAGCAAGTCATTGTGGCCGAAAATGATCGGTAGCGGGACTTGGACAGATTCTAGCGCCTTGGCTTGCTCTAAAAGCGTTGTTAAAACAGGACCATAGTGTGAATTTGCATTTGCCAGCGTTCGTCCGTAATCTCGGATAACGTGAAACACCCAGAATAGATGTGCTGTGCCACTCACATGCTGAGGCAGAGTATTATGAAAATCACGTACCAGCTTGGCAATATCAGTGAGATTTTCCCGTACCAGCGCCGCGTTCAATGTCTGAGCGTTCAAGAATTGCGACACCATCATGCCCTGCTCAAAATGGATAAGTTCCGGAGCGAGACCTGACTGATGGGCCGCACGGGCAACCATGGCCTCATGCGCGCGATTCACATGATGGAAAGGATAGTCTTCGCCAAAACGCACGACATAAGTCTTGACATTGTCGCTAACAAGCCAGCTTTCATTGCTGATACCGCCCTTCAAGGGACGCACCGTTAGCTCACCATGCCAGAGCTCAAGGCTCATAATACGCGCGAGCTTTACAGCCTCTATTTCTTGCTTTTTTTGTTGGTCCATCGCCTGATACAATCAGGATAGCTGGAATTGTCAAACAAATCTCGACTGAACATGTTAACATTACTGCACCCAATCCAAGTTGGCTTTGATATAAGCCGGAAGATAGGCAAATGCTGGGAGCGCAAAATTACTTGGCGGGCGCAAACCTAACAAATCACCAAAACTAGAGGCAAAATGATTGCAGTTAAAGCCAAACATGTTCCACAGCGGTGGCTTGGCAAGATAAGCGCGGGCCCTGGTCAATATCAGTTGGTATTTTTCTTCACTGATAGAAACGCGCCACGCGTCGAGAACGGCGATGCCGCTGCATTCGGTTTCAAAGGCCTTAACGTTAGCTGGAACCCACGCAATTGCGCCACCATACATACCAAGCAAAAAACCCTTTGGATACAGTCCCATAATATGACTAGTAAGCGGCTTTCCATCAGGCCCGAGACGCCCGAAGACCACATACATGTGGCCGGAAGGAATAACAGCGGAGAGCCGGGACCGGAATTCAATGTAAGCAGGATCACCAACATTCACGTGACTAGTTGTTAATTCTACTTCTCTAACGCCATTTTTGCACGCAATTTCATCAATATCCGGCCCGGAAACCACCAATGGTGCAGGCGTTGCCGTTTCAGGATCGTTAGGAAAAGGAGC
>JAYSWX010000017.1:0-14909 GCA_043717855.1 Phyllobacterium sp. | reverse complement strand
TTCAACACCCAGCGGATTTCCAATCCGCCAGCAAAGCACCGGCCGTTGCCACAGACACTTGGATCATGAATTCCGTGTCCCCGTTGCAACGAGCGAGGAGTATTATGCGGCAGGTTTGGGGAGCGTGGATATAAAGGGGAGAAATAATTTGTATCATTTTTGAAGGTGCTGTTAATTCAAAAGGTTAGTAAAGCCGTTGCAATTCTCAATCTTAGAAATGCCGTGGATAAAATACCGAATTATTGAGCGAAAGATCAGCGAAATTCGGTGGACTACCGCCCCTCTGTCGGAATAACTCATATTTCATGGCCTGAATTAGTTTAACGCCATGGAGCCGCAATTCGCAAATACCGGAGCGAATTGTGCTTGTCATGGGAATGTCTCCGGCGTCTGACTGTGCTAGTTATTGGACTGCCGCTTGAGAGCTTCAATCATTTTCTCACGCAATATTTCGTTCAAGCGCGATTGGTATCCTTTGCCCTGCGATTTTAGCCAATGCAGTACATCACTATCGACCCGCGCAGTGATCTGTTGCTTTACCGGTTTGTAAAAACCGCCACGCACAGCACTTGCCAATTGCTCGTCTGTTAGCTCGGGGATATCGCTAAAGTCGATTTCGCTGTCAGGTTTGGATGCAAGAGCTTTTAGCTCAGCCTTCTGGACCTCACTTAACGGCGGGAGGTTATTTAAGTCGATGCCATATCGGACAATTTTATTGGTATCTGTTTTCATAGTGACGCCTTTCTTTTGGTGAGGCTTTTCTTGCTGAAATAATTCTGATGACCTCAACTGCCGTGTCTTCGGTTTCTTCATCACGCGAGACAAATGCAACAAGTAGAAACAGTGAACCATCAACGAGGCCCCACGCTTGCCAACGCATTTCGCCATTTTCAATTCGATCTTGTTTTATCGTTACAAATGGATCTGCGAACACGCGCGAAGCGGTTTGGAAAGTTAATCCGTGCTTTGCACGATTTGAGAGGTTCTTGGCCTCATCCCATTCAAAGATCGTTTCGATCATGGGTAATATATAACTACAAAATTATAATTATTTCAAGGGAAAAGCTCACCACTTATAATGTCATATTTGTCTCAAAATGATTAGTTCTGCGCCTAATAGACATTTTATCTGAAATTATCATTGCAACCTAACGGATGTCCTAAATCTCCGTTCAGAAAACTATGCAAACTACATGCTTCGATTAGGGAGCGTCGGTCGTGCTATAAGTGTTTCGTTCGGAAATCGGAGGGACTTGGCAAGACACTCGCAATACTGCCGAAGTATGATGACCCTAGCATAAAACCATCTAAACTCACTGACCAAGTCTTTATCAGCTAACTTTTTTGCCCGTTCGTTGCCGAGATGATGCCAAGCAATTACATTCGATTTTTCATCTAATAAGACTGGCGAATGAATTGCGTCATTTCGCAAATCCTCGAGTTTTTTAATTTCCCCAAGGCACCACAAAATTTCTTTACGAAGGTTTTTGCTAATTTTGTATCCCAAGACGTTTAGTGACACTAGCGATACAATCATTTCTCTCTGCGTTCGATCAGATTTTATAGAATTCCATATCGCATCCGCTGCTATACCATTTGGTATCTTTGTAGCAGCATGAAACAAGTCAGAAAGGACCATTCCAAGATCATTCCAAACTAGCGCCAGCTGACCAATCGCTTCGGACAATTCTTTGAAATCGTCGCTCTTAAAATCGTAATCTCTACTCATTCCGCCGCCATCGCTCGTTTCCCCGGTTTCCTCGCCAGCAATTCCTTCAAGAACTTCGCCGTATATGAGCGCGGCTCGTTGAGAATATCCTCCGGCCTGCCAACAGCTACAATTTCGCCGCCGCCGTCGCCGCCTTCGGGGCCTAGATCGACGATCCAGTCTGCGGTTTTGATGACTTCTAGATTATGCTCGATGACGACGACGGTGTTGCCCTGATCGACCAGCTCGTGCAGCACTTCCAGCAGCTTGGCGACATCGTGGAAATGCAAGCCCGTCGTTGGCTCGTCGAGGATGTAGAGCGTGCGGCCGGTGGCTTTGCGCGATAGTTCTTTCGCGAGCTTAATGCGCTGCGCCTCGCCGCCGGACAGCGTTGTGGCTTGTTGGCCGATGTGGATATAGCCAAGGCCGACTTGCTTGAGCGCAACCAGCTTATCGCGCACCATCGGCACGGCGGCGAAGAAATCGACGCCTTCCTCCACCGTCATATCCAAAACATCGGCGATGCTTTTGCCTTTGAAAACCACATCCAGCGTTTCGCGGTTGTAGCGCTTGCCGTGGCAGACGTCGCAAGTGACATAAACATCCGGCAGGAAGTGCATCTCGATTTTGATAACGCCATCGCCCTGACACGCCTCGCAGCGCCCGCCTTTGACATTGAACGAAAAGCGTCCCGGTTGATATCCGCGCACTTTGGCTTCCGGCAGGCCGGCAAACCAATCACGTATAGGCGTGAAAGCGCCGGTATAGGTGGCCGGGTTAGAGCGCGGCGTGCGGCCAATCGGCGATTGGTCGATGTCGATGACTTTGTCGATGAATTCCAGACCTTCGATGCGGTCGTGTTCGGCGGGATGTTCGCGCGAGCCCATTATGCGGCGGGACGCTGCGGCAAACAGTGTTTCGATGAGGAATGTTGATTTGCCGCCGCCGGAAACGCCCGTGACAGCCGTAAAGCAGCCCAGCGGAATTTCTGCCGTGACATTTTTCAAATTGTTGCCACGCGCGCCAACGACTTTGATACGCTTGGCCTTGTTGATCTTGCGCCGCTCGGTGGGCACCGGAACAGCAAGCTCGCCGGTGAGATATTTGCCGGTCAGCGAATTTTTATTGGCCATAATATCGGCCGGCGAGCCTTTGGCAATGATTTCACCGCCGTGCACGCCAGCCGCAGGGCCGATATCGACCACATAATCGGCAGTGAGAATGGCATCCTCATCATGCTCAACGACGATCACGGTGTTTCCCAAATCGCGCAGATGGCGCAGCGTGACGAGCAGGCGCTCATTATCGCGCTGGTGCAGGCCTATGGACGGCTCGTCCAGCACATATAAAACGCCGGTGAGTCCGGAACCGATCTGCGAAGCAAGCCGAATACGCTGGCTTTCACCGCCCGATAGCGTACCTGAATTGCGCGATAGGGACAGATATTCCAGACCTACATCATTCAAGAAACGCAAGCGGTCGCGGATTTCTTTGAGGATCCGCGGCGCAATTTCGGTCTGCTTGGCGTTGAGATGGTTTGGCAAATCCGCAAACCATTGCACGGCATTTTTGATCGATAGATTGGAAACCTGACCAATATGGCAACCGTTGATTTTCACCGCCAGCGATTCCGGCTTGAGGCGGAACCCAAGGCAAGCGGGGCAGGGCGTGGCGGACATATAGCGCTCAATATCCTCACGCGACCATGCCGAATCCGTTTCTTTCCAGCGACGTTCCAAGTTGGGAATGACACCTTCAAAGACCTTGGTCGTTTTATAGGAACGCAAACCATCATCATATTGAAATGCAATTTCGCGGCTGCCGGTGCCGTATAAAATCGCCTTTTGGGCTTCATCATTTAGATCGCGCCAGCGGTCGCCAAGCTTAAAGCCATATTCTTTCGCCAGCGCCTCGAGCGTTTGCGTATAATAAGGAGAGGTGGATTTTGACCACGGCGCAATGGCGCCCTCGCGAAGCGAAACTTGGGCTTCCGGAACGATCAGGTTTGGATCCACCGCTTGCTGCGAGCCAAGACCATCACAAGCCGGACATGCGCCGAAAGGATTGTTGAATGAAAATAAGCGCGGCTCAATTTCTGCGATGGTGAAGCCGGAAACGGGGCAAGCGAACTTTTCTGAGAATAATAGCCGCTCATGCGTCTCGTTTTTGGATTTATTTGCGCCTTCTTCCGACGTGTCGCCAGCGGCCAGCGGCTTGTCCGCGAACTCGGCCACTGCGATACCATCAGCGAGACGCAGCGCTGTTTCCAAACTGTCGGCCAGGCGCGTCTTCATGTCATCGCGCACGACCACACGATCTACCACCACATCGATGTCGTGCTTATACTTCTTGTCCAGCACAGGAACATCGGACATTTCATAGAACGCGCCATCGACTTTGACACGCTGGAAGCCCTTTTTCTGCAGCTCGGCCAGTTCCTTTTTGAACTCGCCTTTGCGGCCACGGGAAATCGGCGCGAGGATAAACAGGCGCGTGCCGTCCTCCTGCTCCAGAACCCGGTCCACCATCTGGCTGACGGTTTGGCTTTCTATGGGAAGGCCGGTAGCGGGCGAATAAGGAATGCCGACGCGCGCAAACAGCAGGCGCATGTAGTCGTGAATTTCCGTCACCGTGCCGACTGTCGAGCGGGGGTTGCGCGACGTGGTTTTTTGCTCGATGGAAATGGCCGGTGACAGACCATCAATCTGGTCCACGTCCGGCTTTTGCATCATCTCCAAAAACTGCCGCGCGTAGGCCGACAGGCTCTCAACATAGCGCCGCTGACCTTCGGCATAGATCGTGTCAAACGCCAACGACGACTTACCGGAACCGGAAACGCCGGTCATGACAATCAGGCTGTCACGCGGCAAATCCAGATCAATGTTCTTCAAATTATGCTCGCGCGCGCCGCGAATGGATAGAAATTTATGGTCAGCCATAGGGGTCCGCTACTCGAAACTAATCAAGCTCTCTATTTAGATAGTGCAAGCGCAATGTCGAGGCCGCAACGCACCTCCACTTACAATGATACACCGGAAACTACGACGTACTTACATTTACAAACTTGTTAACGGAACATATATAGAACAAAATAAAAAGTAAACCCCTATTATGTATGAAATACATTGTGATTGAGCGTCGTCAAACGGCGCTTGACCGTGGTTAAATTCTGGCGCAAGTTTTGTGTGTGGCATAATTAATGCCTCGTAATTCAGGAGCGGAGCCATGACGCCGCCAGAGCAGATTTAAATGCGGGCAATACCCGTCCGATCACATCGCTAATATTTTGTCGCCTCACAACAATGCAGGCGAAACTGCCTTGAAGAAGGAATAAATCTTCTGAGAGCCTCGTGTGCCTAATGAGCCACGTGGCTCTATTTATTTTTCGAGACAGGATGCAAAGCTGGAGCGAATTTGGCATTGAGCCGTTGCTCAAAAGCCGTCACCAATTTACATCGCGAGCATATTTTGCTGTTGACAATCGCGAGGAGCGTAATTAGAACAAAGAACGAACAAAACTTCTGTGGAAAGCGTATTGTCGGGCAGCAAAATGCGTGCGTTTGGTTTATGTTGAATTTAGTTTAGTGTTTTTCGAGGGTTAAAATCATGGCTGGCAGTTTGAATAAGGTAATTTTGATTGGCAATCTGGGCAAAGACCCGGAAGTGCGCAAAATGCAGTCCGGCGATAGCGTGGTGAATTTCACACTGGCGACCTCTGAAAGCTGGCGCGATAAGAACTCAGGCGAGCGCAAGGAAAAGACCGAGTGGCATAATATTGTTGTGTTTAATGAAGGTATTGCCAAGGTGGCAGAGCAATATTTGAAAAAGGGCATGAAAGTTTACATTGAGGGCGCGTTGCAACAGCGCTCGTGGGACGATCAGGCGACGGGGCAAAAGCGTTACATTACCGAAATCGTATTGCAGAAATATCGCGGCGAATTGCAGATGCTCGATAGTCGTAATGAGGGCTCTGGCCGTAGCAGCGGTGGCGGTGAATATGACCAAAGCGGCGGCTCTGATTTTGGCAATAGCAGCCCGATGCAGTCAGTCGGCAATCGCGGTGGCGGTGCTCCCTCCGGTGGCAATGCGCCGGCTGGCGGCGGCTTTTCGCGTGATTTGGATGATGAAATTCCGTTTTGATGAGGGGATTGCGCTTGTTTAGTGCGCCATTAAGACCTTGATGGCATCAAACACGAACTGCACTGCTAACGCCGCTAGAAGCATTCCCAGTAGCCGCGTAAGTATCGAACGGCCTGTTTGACCGAGTAATTTGTCCAAGCGCTCGGCGATCATGAAAATCGACCATGTGATGGCAATGGATACAAGTATGACCGGGATCAAGGCGACACGAGATTCAATCGGGCCGAATTTGTCAGCCAGCAGGATGGTTGCTGAAATTGTCCCCGGTCCGGCAATTAGAGGAACTGCCAGCGGGAAGGCCGAGATGTTTTGAATCATATCCTTCGTGATTGCGACTTCGGCGCTTGCTTCGCGGCGCTGTTCGCGGCGTTCAAATATCATTTCAAAGGCAATGTAAAATAGCAGCAAGCCACCTGCCAGCTTGAAGGCTGAAATCGTAATGCCAAACAGGCCGAGGATTGATGTTCCAAATATGGCGAACATCGAGAGCACCAGCGTGGCAATTACGCTGGAGCGGATGGCGACTTGATTGCGCTGTTTGCGATCCATCCCGCGAGTCAGGACCAGAAACAGCGGCGCTAGACTGTGCGGGCTGATCGTGACCAAAATTGTCACCAAGGCATTTGTCAGCGCGTCATAATTGAGGAGCATTGCCGTCAAACCTGCCTTAATAAATCCATATACTATCGGCCAAAATACACATAATTGCACTTTTCAACAGGCATGGTTTTTCTTCGCTTCGCGTATACCAGTTAAACCTATGAAATCACTGGTTTTTTAAACATAATTTGTGTCGTGGCAAGTTCGCGTTTTTTGGCCTCTTAGGCTATAAGATAAGTACATTGATTCTATAGATTCGGCGGTAAACGTGACTGATCAAAGCCCATCCAGCATGACACCCGGCATTGAGCCAATCTCCATTATGGAGGAAATGCAGCGTTCTTATCTCGATTATGCCATGAGCGTAATTGTCAGTCGCGCGCTTCCCGATGTGCGGGATGGGTTAAAGCCGGTTCATAGGCGCATTCTTTATGCTGCGCACGAAAGTGGTTATCACTGGAACCGCAAATATGTGAAATCTGCCCGCCCCGTTGCAGACGTGATGGGTAAATATCATCCCCATGGCGATGCCTCGATTTACGATGCTCTGGTGCGCATGGCGCAGGATTGGTCGTTGCGGTTCCCGTTGATTGACGGGCAGGGCAATTTTGGTTCCATAGATGGTGATCCGCCTGCCGCGATGCGTTACACGGAGGCGCGGCTATCGCGCGGCGCGCATGAGCTATTGGAAGATATCGATAAAGACACGGTCGATTTTCAGGAAAACTACGACGCGACGACGAGTGAACCGAAGGTTCTTCCTGCGCGTTTTCCAAATTTATTGGTCAATGGTTCCGGCGGCATTGCTGTTGGCATGGCTACAAACATTCCGCCGCATAATCTTGGCGAAGTCATCAATGGCTGCGTGGCGCTGATTGATAAGCCGGAGATGGAACTAACCGAATTGATGGAGTTCATCCCCGGACCGGACTTTCCCACTGGCGCACTTATTCTTGGAAAATCAGGTATTTACTCGGCCTATTCCACTGGCCGTGGCTCGGTGATAATGCGTGGCCGCGCGACAATCGAGCCGATGCGCGGTGATCGCGAGCAGATTATTGTCACCGAAGTTCCCTATCAGGTGAATAAGCAGACGATGATTGAAAAGATGGCCGAGCTGGTGCGCGAGAAGCGTGTCGAAGGCATTTCGGATATTCGCGACGAGTCTGACCGTGATGGCTATCGCGTTGTCGTGGAACTAAAGCGCGATGCGGTTGCGGATGTTATTCTCAATCAGCTCTACAAATTTACACCTCTGCAAACCAGCTTTGGCTGCAATATGGTGGCACTGAATGGTGGCAAGCCGGAGGTGATGAACCTCTTGGATATGCTCCATGCGTTTATAAATTTCCGTGAAGAAGTGGTCTCACGGCGCACCAAATATTTGTTGATGAAGTGCCGCGACCGTGCGCATATTTTGGTTGGCTTGGCGATTGCCGTTGCCAATATTGACGAAGTGATTGAGCTCATTCGCCGTGCGCCGGACCCGGCAACAGCGCGCGAACAATTGATGACAAGGCGCTGGCCGGCGCATGATGTTGCGCCGTTGATAGCGCTGATTGATGATCCGATCCATCCGATCAATGACGATCAAACCTACAATCTTTCGGACGAACAGGCGCGGGCAATTTTGGAGCTAAGGCTTGCACGATTGACGGCGTTGGGGCGCGATGAAATCGCTGATGAGTTAGCGAAGATCGGCGCGGAAATCACTGATTTCCTTGACATTTTGCGCTCCCGCGTTCGCATCATGACCATCGTTAAAGATGAGCTGATTGCGGTGCGTGACCAGTTCGCCAATCCTCGCCGTACGGAGCTTGCCGATGGCGGTCCTGATATGGATGACGAAGACCTGATTGCGCGTGAGGATATGGTGGTGACTGTATCCCACGCGGGTTACATCAAGCGCGTGCCGCTGGCGATGTATCGTGCGCAGCGTCGCGGCGGCAAGGGCCGTTCGGGCATGTCAACGCGGGACGAGGATTTCGTGACGCGGCTGTTCGTGGCCAATACGCATACACCAATCCTGTTTTTCTCTTCGCGTGGCATTGTGTATAAAGAGAAAGTTTGGCGTTTGCCTATCGGTTCGCCGCAGTCACGTGGCAAGGCGCTTATCAACATGTTGCCGCTGCAACAGGGCGAGCGCATTACCACTATTATGCCTCTGCCGGAAGATGAAAGCACATGGGGCGATTTAGACGTTATGTTCGCCACCACGCGCGGCACGGTGCGGCGCAATAAATTGTCTGATTTCGTGACGGTCAATCGCAACGGTAAGATTGCGATGAAGCTGGAAGAAGAGGGCGATGAAATTTTGGGCGTGGAAACCTGCACGGATAATAATGATGTGCTGTTAACCGCCGCTTCCGGCCAGTGCATTCGCTTTGCGGTGGATGATGTACGCGTGTTCTCGAGCCGCAACTCTGTCGGCGTGCGCGGCATTAACATGGCCGAAAGTGATCGCGCTATTTCTATGACGATACTTGAGCATGTAAGTGCCGAGCCTGCAGAGCGTGCGGCCTATTTGAAACGCGCCACGGGAGAGCGTCGTCTTGCTGGCGCCGAGGTTGATGATGTGGTGCTGACAAACGAGGAAATCGTTGAGGAAACATCGCTGAGTGATGAGCGATACGAAGAGCTGAAGGCGCATGAACAGTTTATTTTGACCATGACTCAACTTGGCTACGGCAAGCGCTCGTCCTCGTATGACTTCCGCCTGACGGGGCGCGGCGGCAAGGGCATCCGTGCAACGGACGTTTCCAAGGTGGCGGAGATCGGGCCGCTCATTGCGGCGTTCCCGGTTGGCAATGGCGATCAGATTATGATGGTGTCTGATGGCGGCACGCTGATCCGTGTTCCGGTAGATGGCATACGTATCGCCAGCCGCGCCACAAAGGGAGTCACGGTTTTCAACACTGCGGAGGGTGAGAAGGTCGTATCAGTAGAGCGTATCACCGAGCCGGAGGCGGACGAAGACATTATCGGCGATGTGCCAGAGGCAGATATTGTGCCAGAGGCCTAAGGATTATTACGGCATCGCGTGTTTAAAAGTGCGATTCGGTTTCTTGGCTTTCTGCACCGCTGTTGGCGTGAAGCATGACAGCAGTTGCCACTAACATCGCTGTCATCATTGACGCGGCAAGTAGGAAAATGAGCATGGCGGGTTCCATTCTTTCGGGTTTTGTAAGTATGTAACGAGTGGAACCATCACATAGTTCCACTGAACCGCTGCTGACTGCGCCGTTCATTCGTGGTTCATCTTGTTTTTGCGGCATCGCGCCGCTTGGGAATTGTCAATTATGTCTGAAACAGCTAGAGCAGGCCCATGAAAATCGGCTTTTACACTGGTTCCTTTGATCCTTTGACCAACGGTCACATTGATGTGATTGGCGGTGCTTTGGATATTGCGGACAAAGTAGTGGTGGCGATTGGCGTTCATCCTGGAAAAAAGCCGCTGTTTGAGTTTGATGAACGGGCAGCACTAATAATGGATGCATTGAAAGCTGCCTTTCCGGTGCGCGTTGGTGACGTGTCGGTGCAATCGTTTGACGGGCTGGCAGTGGATGCTGCCAGGGCTGCGGGTGCATCCATCTTGGTGCGGGGGCTGCGTGATGGCACGGACTTTGACTATGAAATGAACATGGCGGGCATGAACCGGCAAATGGCGCCGCAGATTCAAACAATATTCTTTCCTGCCAAACCATCTTCGCGGCATATCACGGCCACATTGGTGCGCCAAATCGCTTCAATGGGCGGCGATATGTCCGGTTTTGTACCGGAAAATGTTGCCGCAGCACTCAAAAAACACTTCAACAAATAGAGGATTACTTATGTCGAAATTCTTGCGCCTTCTGGCAAGCGCTGTCTTGTTTGCCACTTTCTCATTTGGTGCGTTCGCCGCCGCGCCCGAAGACACGATGGTTATCAAGTTGAAGGACGGCGACGTGACCATCGCGCTTCGTCCTGATTTAGCGCCCAAGCACGTCGCGCAGATCAAGGCACTCGCCGCCAAAGGTTATTATGATGATGTCGTGTTCCATCGTGTAATCGATGGATTCATGGCGCAAACGGGCGACGGCCAATATGGCAATGCCGGAAAGAACTATAACAAGGATGCGGCAGGTACCGGCGGCTCAGACTTGCCCAACATCACTGCGGAATTCTCAAAAGAATCGTTCGTGCGCGGCACTGTCGGGATGGCTCGTTCGCAAGATCCAAACTCTGCGAACTCGCAATTCTTCATTATGTTCGGCGACGGCGCATTTTTGAACGGTCAGTATACGATCGTTGGCACTGTCGAGACCGGCATGGAATTGGTGGATAAAATTAAGCGCGGCGAAGAGGCCCAAAACGGTGTTGTCACCGATCCCGACAAAATGATTAGCGTGAAAATTGGCGCTAAATAATTATTCTGATATTTTGAAAAAAAGGACTGACTTATGACAATTAAAGACCCCGAAAACACGCTGATACTGGAAACCACCAAGGGCACAGTGATTATAGAAATGTTTCCTGATTTGGCTCCGGGCCATGTTGAGCGTATCAAAGAACTCGCCCGCGAAGGCGCTTATGACGGTGTGGTTTTCCACCGCGTTATCGACGGTTTCATGGCGCAGACTGGAGATGTGAAGTTCGGCAAAAAGGGCGGCAAGGATTTCAACCCGTCCCGCGCCGGTATGGGCGGTTCGGATAAGCCGGATTTGAAGGCTGAATTTTCTAACACAAACCATGGTCGCGGCACGCTTTCAATGGCGCGTTCACAAATGCCGAATTCGGCCAACTCGCAGTTTTTCATCTGCTTCGGCGATGCCGCTTTCTTGAACCGTCAGTACACTGTCTGGGGTCAAGTGATGCAGGGCATGGAATTTGTGGACAAGATCAAGCGCGGCGAGCCAGTTTCTGATCCGGATTCAATCGTCAGTGCCAAGGTCGCCGCTGACGCATAATATGAAGTGCTGTTTGTAAAATAGCGTTGTTAGTATATTGGCCTGCCGTGGCCTTGCTGCGGCAGGTTTTCATTTGTGGTTGAATATTCATGCGCGTCTCTGATTTTGATTTTGAGCTACCAGAAGAGCGCATTGCGCTGCGACCTGCAGAGCCACGCGAGAGCGCAAAATTGCTAGTGATTTCCGGCGACAGTATTTCGGACGTGACGGTGGCTGATTTGCCGAGCCTGCTTCGTGCTGGCGATGTGCTGGTGTTCAACGACACCAAGGTGATTCCGGCGCAGTTGTTTGGCCTTCGCGAACGGGATGACAACTTCGCTCGTGTGGAGGCAACGCTGCATATGCGGACAAGTGCCAGCGAGTGGCGCGCTTTCTTGCGCCCGGCCAAGCGCGTGAAAGTGGGCGACCGCATACGGTTTGGCCATGATGAAAGCAGCTGTATGCTCGGCCAGCTGGATGCAAGCGTGATGGAAAAAACTGATGGCGGCGAAGCGCTGCTGCGGTTTGATTTTTCCGGATTTCATTTGGACGATGCCATTCGCGCCGTTGGTCACATTCCTATACCGCCTTACATCGCTGCCAAGCGCGGTGATGATGCTCATGATTTGACTGATTATCAGACGATTTATGCCCGCGAAGAGGGTGCAGTTGCCGCGCCAACAGCGGGACTGCATTTCACGCCGGAGTTATTTGCGACATTGGATGCCAAGGGCATTGAGCGGCATTTTGTAACGCTTCATGTCGGGGCGGGCACGTTTCTGCCTGTAAAAGTGGACGATACCAAAGACCATAAAATGCACCATGAGATCGGGCAGGTTAGCACTGCCGTTGCTGCCAGCTTAAACAAGGCAAAGGCGGACGGCCGACGCATTATTGCCGTTGGAACCACATCGCTGCGGTTACTTGAAAGTGCAGCAAACGCCGATGGCACGTTAAACGCATGGTCTGGCGCGACCGATATTTTCATCACGCCCGGTTACGCCTTCAAGTTCATCGACGGGCTGATGACCAATTTTCACCTGCCGCGTTCTACGCTGTTCATGTTGGTGTCGGCGCTTGGCGGCTACGAGACGATGAAACGAGCGTATGCGCACGCCATCCAAAGCGGCTATCGCTTTTATTCCTACGGTGATACCAGCCTGATTTTACCACGAGGGCAGGGCCGTTGACTTCGCAATTTACGTTCAAACTTTTGGCGCAAGACGGCGGTGCGCGGCGCGGCGAAATCACCATGCCACGCGGCACCATACGCACGCCTGCCTTTATGCCCGTCGGCACTGCTGGAACTGTCAAGGCGATGTACATGGACCAAGTGCGCGGGCTTGGCGCGGATGTTATACTGGGCAACACCTATCATCTGATGCTGCGGCCCGGCGCAGAACGCATCGCCAAGCTTGGCGGTCTGCATAAGTTTTCGACATGGCAACACCCGATTTTGACGGATTCTGGCGGATTTCAGGTGATGTCGCTTTCTAAACTGCGCAAGATTAACGAGCAGGGTGTCACATTTAGATCGCATATTGACGGTCGCGCCTATTCCATGTCGCCGGAACGCTCGATTGAGATTCAAACGCTGCTTGGCTCGGATATTCACATGCAGCTGGATGAATGCGTGGCGCTGCCTGCCGAGCACAAGGAAATTGAACGCGCGATGGAAATGTCGCTGCGCTGGGCGGAGCGGTCGTACAAAGCGTTCGGCACGCAACCGGGCAAAGCCATGTTTGGTATTGTGCAGGGCGGCGATGTGCCCGCGCTGCGCTTGCGCTCTGCAGCCGCGCTATCAGCCATGGATCTGCCGGGCTATTCCATTGGCGGGTTGGCCGTTGGTGAGCCGCAGGCGGTAATGCTGGAAATGCTGGGCGTCACTTGTCCGGCGCTACCGGAGCATAAGCCGCGCTATTTGATGGGCGTTGGCACGCCGGATGATTTGTTGAAATCCGTTGCCAAGGGCGTGGACATGTTTGACTGCGTGATGCCGACACGGGCAGGGCGGCACGGGCTGGCCTTCACGCGGCGCGGCAAGGTGAATTTGCGCAACGCGCGACATGCAGAGGATCATCGTCCGCTGGACGAGGAGAGCGATTGGGCTCCCGCCCGTGATTATTCACGCGCTTACCTGCACCACCTCATCAAATCCGACGAATTGTTGGGCGGCATGTTGTTAACTTGGAACAATCTGGCCTACTACCAATTTCTGATGCAGGGAATGCGTAATGCCATTGAGGCGCATCAGTTTGAAGCGTTTAGCGCAGAGACGCAAGGGAACTGGGCGGCTGGCGATATTACTGCGCTATAAATACTAAGCTGACGAATCATCGCCCGGCACAATCTGCACGCCGTTGATAAGCCAAGCCCCGCCCGGGTCGCGCGACATGGTGTAGATCGCTGTCCACGGTTTGCCGTCGGGGCCTGTCACTAGCAATTCCTGAATTATTTGCCCGTCCCTAGGCTCCTTGGTGCGGCCAAAATCGTAATTTTTCGGGTTCCAAACAGGTTGATAACCCTTTTTCACCATGGCCATAAATCCCTGCACATCGGGGAAAAACATATGAATGTTTGGTGCGGCGTAGGAAAACGCCTTTGCATCATCACCCGCCTTGAACGCTTCGATTTGCCCACGGATGGTGTCTTGTGCGGCCTTTTTTGAAGCTTCGTCGGCAAATGCGAGCGGTGTGGCACAAAATATCATTGAAATTAGAAACAGGCGCTGAAAAATGCGGGTCATGCTCAATCTCCGATGTCCAAAGGGGGTGACTTCAAAAATAACGGCGGTACGACTTATTTAGTTTCATTTCTTAACGTAACGCCGCGCAGAAATTCATCAAGGTGCAAACAAACCTGTAAAATCACATCTTTGGGAGGTAAGAATGCGATACAGGTGTTGACCTTCGCAGATACTCCCCTTAATACCCGCTCACTTCCGCAGTTTTACTGCTTCGGGAGCGTGTAGCTCAGCTGGTAGAGCAACTGACTTTTAATCAGTAGGTCATGGGTTCGACCCCCATCGCGCTCACCAATCATTTCACAGCCGACGTGATACAGTCATCACCACGCCAGCTTGAACGATTTTGAGAGGCCCTAGCCGGTTAGTCTCTCCTTTCGCTATATTGTAGTTCGCCTCACATTCGAAAATTCGCGTCGTGGGCGCAGTTTGTCGTGGTTACTTTTGCGGTTAAGTCTAGTGATGGACTTTAGTCTCATTTTGATCGGTCCGGTGTCGGCGAACGGATGTACACTATGAACCGTCAGTTCTGCACATACGGTAGGCAAAGACTAAAGCTATCGGCGAGGCCCCTTGCAAAGTTGCTTTATTTTTCCGCAAAAATGCTAATAGAATCAACATGGTTCCAAACTTGAGCGGGCAATGGTGCCAGCTCCAAAACCCCATTGCCGAATTGTTACATCAGCGTCATACTCTCGAGATATGTCAAAGAGAGATGGGGTGAAACCTATCCGCTATTGCCATTTCAGGGGTGCGCATTCCGCTCACTCTATTCGGAGGATTTTTGGTATGA
>JAYSWX010000160.1:0-2485 GCA_043717855.1 Phyllobacterium sp. | reverse complement strand
GTTCTGCTGCAAATAGACTGGATTGCGGCGCGAATAGGATTGATTGTCTAAGTCCAGACTTATATACGAAATTAGACATCTAAATTTGCTCCAGCCAAAATCATAACGAGTCCTATCACTTGTCACTTTATATGGGTAAATTTTGATAACAGACATTTGACCTGTTTTGTTGAGATGATTTTCAACAATTTTTGTAATAGTACCATTGTAGTTGATTTTTAGACAAAGTGATTCATGGCTGGATTGATACTCATCGTCGATGACGAACCTGTGCAACGGCGCTTATTAGAAGCGTCTGTCATGCGTATGGGCTATGAGGCAATGCCGGTTGAAAGTGGCGCAAAGGCGCTTGCTGCATTCGGGGGGGCACAGGGCGGCGACATCACGCTTGTCATTCTGGATTTAGTTATGCCTGATATGGATGGCATGACTGTACTCGAACGTTTACGTGAACGTGATATCCATGTGCCGGTAATTGTGCAGACGGCGCAGGGCGGAATTGATACCGTTATTAATGCCATGCGTGCCGGGGCGTTTGATTTTGTGGTCAAGCCGGTGTCGCCGGAGCGGCTGCATGTGTCGATTGGCAATGCGCTGAAAGTGCAGGCTCTTGAGGGCGAGTTTACCCGCATCAAGAAGTCGGCGGCTGGTACGCTGTCGTTCAAGGACATTATCACTCACAGTCCGGCGATGGAGCGTGTCATACGCCTTGGCGAGAAGGCTGCGCAATCCAACATTCCGATCATTATTGAGGGCGAATCGGGCGTTGGTAAAGAAGTGATCGCGCGGGCGATCCAAGGTTCCGGCAAGCGGCGCGGCAAGCCGTTCGTTACCGTCAATTGCGGCGCTATTCCGGATAATCTGGTCGAAAGCATATTGTTTGGCCATGAGAAAGGATCTTTCACCGGCGCGAGCGAGAAGCATCAGGGCAAGTTTGTGGAAGCCGATGGCGGCACGCTGTTTTTGGATGAAATAGGCGACTTGCCGCTGGATGCGCAGGTAAAATTGCTGCGCGCGGTGCAGGAGGGCGAGATTGACCCCGTTGGCGGGCGCAAGACTGTCAAAGTGGATATCCGGCTTATCTCCGCCACGCACCGCAATTTGATCGACCATGTGCGCGAAGGCAAGTTCCGCGAAGATTTGTATTATCGCATCAACGTGTTCCCGATTTTTGTACCGCCGCTGCGTGATCGCCGCGAGGATATTCCCTGGCTGGTACGCCATTTTGTGGCGCGGTTTGCTGCCGAAGAGGGTCGCAAGGGGCTGACAAATGTTTCCAGCCAAGCGATGGCGATGCTCAAGTCCTATGAGTGGCCGGGCAATGTGCGCCAACTTGAAAATGCGGTGTTCCGTTCAGTTGTTATGTGCGAAGGCAATGAACTGAACGCTGATGATTTCCCGCAAATTATGAACCAAACATCACGATATGAAGTGATGATGTCGGCAACTGAGGAAGATCAGGATGCCATTGTTGCCGAAGCGCAGGCACAAGCGCCTGCCATAATGGATGAAAACGCATTGGCGCTTTTGGCTCATGATGGCGAAATGCGGCCTTTGCTGGAGATTGAAGAGCAAGTTATCCGCCGTGCCATTGCCTTTTATGACGGGCAAATGAGCGAAGTTGCGCGGCGCTTAGGTATTGGCCGTTCGACGCTTTACCGCAAACTAAAAGAGTATGGCATTGAAAGCGACGAAACAGACGCTGCGAACGCCGCGTAATGTATGCTGCTATTGACTGTTTACCAATCATTCATCCTGTTATAGAAAGTGGAACGCGCACTTGGCGTTGCCATTTCTATGACTTATTTGTTTGGCACTAAGCGGCTGTTAACCAAATTCGCCGACACTGGTATGGTAAACAAAGTCTGTATAAGGATTTTAATCCGGTGTTTGGAAATCAGGGTAATTTGAGGGGCAATTTGACTTCAGTAAACAGGTTCATTGCAAAGTTGATTGGCGTGGCGCGCGTGGCAGCTGCGGGCTTTGTGTTGTCGTTTGCACTGATTTTCTCCTTTTCTGCCTCGGCTGAGACCCGTACTTTGAAAATTTACTTTGTGCATACAGGTGAACACAACGAAATTACGTTCAAGCGTAATGGCGTTTATTTACCCGACGGCTTGAAAAAGCTGAACTACGCGCTGCGGGATTGGCGTCGCAATGAGCCCACCCGTATGGATCCGCGACTGTTTGATTTGATCTGGGAAGTGTACCAGCGCGTTGGTACCAGCGGATATATCAATGTTGTATGCGGATACCGTGCTGCGGCTACAAATTCCATGTTGCGTCATCGCTCCAAAGGCGTGGCGGAAAAAAGCCAGCATATTCTTGGCAAAGCCATGGATTTCTTTATTCCGGGCGTGTCTTTGAAAAAGCTGCGTTACACTGGTTTGCAAATGGAAATCGGCGGCGTTGGTTATTATCCAACGTCAGGGTCACCGTTTGTCCACATGGATGTGGGTCGCGTTCGTCACTGGCCGGGCATGAG
>JAYSWX010000159.1:0-16421 GCA_043717855.1 Phyllobacterium sp. | reverse complement strand
CACTATTAGTGATGGCAATTTTAAGTGGTAAGTATCTGGATTCACTGGGATTTCTACACCAGTCGGTTTGAAAATCAATATAATAGGAAAATAGTCCTTGACAGCGCGGCGGTCTCAAGGTAGATATATGTCACAGTCAGAAACCTATGAGTTGGTGCGGAACGCATCGCTAGCTGACAACATACAGGTGGTTCGGGTTTCCCGCACCGCCTTTTTTGTTACCCAAAAACCCGACAGTTAATAAAGGAGACCGATATGCCGGATGCAAAACCGCGCACTGGAGCATTTCCAAGCAAGATGGAACATCAAGAGTTTAAGGAGAATGCAACAAAAGCAAGAGTTGGCACAAAACCATTAGCTGCCCCGCCGCAGCGACGGCCCGTCAATATTCGTCCGCTTGCGGTTTGGGAGGCGATTGCCTTTGTGCAAGGACAATATGGCGTGCCGGATAAATTGCTGGCGCAAGTGGCGCAATGCGGAAAATCCACACTGGTGGAAAAGCGCGCCAAATATGGCTGGAAAGTGCGCAGCCTGCCGGAGGATTTTGATAAAATTTCGGATGGGGCGATGTCTGCGCCAGCGCCTGAAACCATAGCAGAAACGCCGCTTTCGTTGGAGCAAATTGCTGAAAAAATCATGTTGCAGATTGCCAGCGAATTGGCAGCGGGTGACGCGGATGACTTTGACGCCCAGACAGTCAAGCGCGTCGCCATTCTTTCCAGTATTGCCAAAACCGCCTTGGCCCACGCGCAGCATAAACGTGAAGCGCAGCCGCAAGTTGGTGAACACGGGTTTGCGCCACCGACCGCCGAAGAAACTTCCGCCATTTTGCACAAGATAGGAAAACGAGTGAATGAGCTTGCTGCCAAACGAGCCGACGACCTTAACCGATCTAAGTGAAACCGACATTTTTGAAGGCTTAAGTGAGAGAGACAAATGGATTATCCATTGCGAATGGTGGAATAGAGGGAGAGCCGAGCAAGTGGCGCAAGGCCTGCCAATAACCTGGCTACTGGTTGGCGGGCGCGGCGCGGGCAAGACACGCACCGGCGCCGAATGGGTCAATGGCATGGCCATGAATTTTTGGCCGATGGCGCAAGAAATCACCTCGCCAATGGCGCTGGTGGGCGAAACACTCGCCGACGTGCGCGACGTAATGATCGAAGGCCCGGCGGGCATTTTAAAATGCGCGCGGGCAGGTAATCCGCGCTTTGAATCCTCCCGCCGCCGCGTGGTGTGGGATAATGGCGCGGTGGCGCATATGTTTTCTTCCGAAGACCCCGAAAGCCTGCGCGGCCCCCAATTTGCCGCCGCATGGTGCGATGAACTGGCCAAATGGAAAAACGCCCAAGCCACATGGGACATGCTGCAATTTGGACTTCGTCTGGGCACACGCCCACGCATTATTGCCACCACCACGCCGCGCCCCGTGCCGCTTATCAAGGCGCTGATGGCGGACGAAAATGTGCGTAAAACCAGAATGAGAACGGCGGATAATGCAACAAATCTCAGCAATAATTTTCTCGAAACTGTGGAGAAATATTATGGAGGCACGCGGCTTGGCCGCCAAGAATTGGACGGCGAGCTGATTGAAGATCGTGACGACGCACTGTGGACAAGGTCGCAATTGGAGGGCCTGAAAACCAGCCAACCGGACGATTTAATGCGCATTGTCGTGGCGGTGGATCCGCCCGCCACATCCACCAAATTATCGGATGCCTGCGGCATTGTCGCGGTTGGTCTGGACCGCGAGGGCAAGGCCCATGTGCTGGCGGACCAGTCCATCAAACCCGCCACGCCCCACGCATGGGCCACGCGTGTGTGCCAACTATACCGTGATCTGAGCGCCGATTGCGTGATCGCCGAGGTGAACCAGGGCGGCGATATGGTGGAGGCAACGCTGCGCACGATTGATCCGGCAATTCCGGTGCGGGCCGTTCGCGCATCACGGGGCAAATGGCTGCGGGCCGAGCCGGTCGCCGCGCTCTATAGCCAAGGCCGCGTCTGCCATGCCGGGCACTTTCCGGCGTTGGAAGACGAAATGTGCAACTTCGGCCGCGATGGCCTGTCCGGCGGAAAATCGCCCGATAGGGTGGACGCACTGGTCTGGGCGATCAACGAATTAATGCTGCAACAAACCGAAGTCCCCAGAATTAGGGCGCTTTAGTCTGAATTAAGACGAGTCCCGCGCGGGGACGCTGATACCCGTAAATTTAAGGAACCCCCATGAACCTAAATTGGCTAAAACCGACCCGCCGGGCGGAGCGCACAGCTGTGCCCGAAACCAAAACCCAAAGCGGCTATGGTTTCATTCAAATGGAAACGCAAGGCGCAGCGCGCTGGACGCGGCGTGAGCAGACGGCGCTTATCCGCGAGAGTTATTTGAAGAATCCAGTGGCTTATCGCGCCGTGCGGCTGGTGGCGGAAGCGGTGGCGGATGTGCCATGGACGCTCACCGACGGCGGCGCGTATGTAACAGCGCACCCGCTGCTGGACCTACTAGCAAACCCGAACCCGCGCCAAAACAGACGCACCTTCGTTGAAGCGCTGACGACAAATCTGCTGCTAACGGGCAACGCTTATGTCGAGCAGACCGGCAGTGACAATAGCCGCGAACTGCATCTGCTGCGCCCGGACCGTGTGACGATAGAGACCGATGCGACAGGTTGGCCCGTCGCACTGCAATGGAAAACGGGCGCGACACGGCGTCTGGTTGGCTTGGAGGCGGACGGCGAGATACCTGCCGCTGCTTGCCATATCTGCCAATATCATCCGCTTGATGATGTCTATGGTTTTGCCCCGCTGGAGGCGGCGGCAATGGCGATTGATATTCACAATGGCGCAAGCGATTGGAACAAGGCGCTGATTGATAACTCCGCGCGGCCCTCTGGCGCGCTGGTTTATGCGCCCAAAAGCGGCGCAAACATGAGCACTGACCAGTTTGAACGCCTGAAAACGGAGCTGCAAGAAGGCTACCAAGGCGCACGGCAGGCGGGCCGCCCCTTGCTCTTGGAAGGGGGGCTGGATTGGAAACCGATGGGTTTAACACCCAAGGACATGGACTTTTTTGAGGCCAAAAATGCCGCCGCACGGGACATTGCGCTGGCATTTGGCGTGCCGCCGCTGATGATCGGCTTGCCAGGCGACGCCACTTACGCCAATTACAAGGAGGCTAACCGCGCCTTCTTCAGGCTCACCGTTTTGCCACTGGCGAACCGGCTGGCGGATGTGCTGGGCGGATGGCTTGGCCCGCTGTTTGGCCCGAAGTTAACACTCATCGCCGACCCCGACCAAGTGGATGCGCTGGCCGCAGACCGTGAAATGCTGTGGACGCGCGTTGGCAATGCGGCGTTCCTTAGCGAAAACGAAAAGCGCGAAGCGGTCGGCTATGCGCCGCTGCAAAATGGCGGAGGCGCTTCATGAGCGGCGTACCAGAGGGCATTGCCTTGTGGATTGCCAAAGCCACTGGCGCTACCGCAGGGTCCGCCATTTCCATCGCGTTTATGCTGCCCGCATCACGCCGCGAGGCGGCGCTGCGCTTCACTGTGGGTATCGCCAGCGGCATGGTTTTTGGCGGCATGGCCGGTTTGAAACTAGCCGACTATTTTGACCTTTTGGACAGGATTGGGACCTTTGAGATGATGCTAACTGGTTCCGCAGCGGCAAGTCTTTGTGCCTGGTGGGCGCTTGGAGTTTTGTCGCGCGTCGCCGGCCAGTTGAGTACCGGGCCGGCTCAACAGAGTGAGCGGAGTGATAAAAATGGGCGGTAATGTGGCAGGGCAAAAGCAAAATCAACAATGTAAATTTACGGACATAACGATAGGTGCGGTGGCTGAGGACGGCACGTTTTCAGGCTACGCCAGTCTGTTTGGCGTGACTGATTTGGCACAAGACAGCGTCGTGAAGGGCGCGTTCGCCAAATCACTTTTGGTACGCGGCATCGCGGGCGTCCGGATGTTGTTTCAGCATGATCCGAATGAGCCAATCGGGCACTGGCTTGAAATCCGGGAAGACGCACGCGGGCTGTTTGTTAAAGGAAAACTGAGCCTTGGTGTGAAACGTTCGCGCGAGGTTTTGGACCTTATGCGCAGTAAAGCCCTGGACGGGCTGTCCATTGGCTTTCGCACGGTGAAGGCCCGCAAGGATGCGGGAAGCGGCGTTCGCCACATTCTGGAAGCTGACTTATGGGAAGTATCCATCGTGACATTTCCCATGTTGCCGACCGCGCGGGTGGCCCAAGTGAAGGCGCAAATCTTGCCTCTGCCCACCACCCGTGAATTTGAAATCTGGCTCAGGCGGGATGCCGGGCTATCTCGCGGTGAGGCACGTGGCGTCATCGCCCGTGGCTTTGCCACTGTAAAACGCGAGCGGGATGCCGCACCAACTCAAGCATCAAAATTGGAACGGCGCATTCGTGTTGCCACCGCCAAAATGAATCAAGAAGGAAATACCAATGCTTAATGTAGACCAGCAAAACGCGCCGGAAATGAAGGCCCTGAATGAAGATGTGGCAGGCGCATTTGATGAGTTTATGGGCGCGTTCGACGCGTTCAAAGATGCCAACGATGAGCGCCTCGGCCAAATCGAAAAGCGCATGTCTGCGGATGTGATTACGTCTGAAAAAGTGGATCGCATCTCGCGCGCCATGGACCAGATACAAATGAAAAACGCCCGCCCGCCGCTGGTGCGCGATCGAGCCTCGCCAATAGATACCGAACATAAAGCAGCGTTCGAAAGCTATGTGCGGCGCGGCGATGAGCGGGCCATGAACCAGCTTGAGGCCAAGGCCATGTCAGTTGGTTCCTCCGCTGATGGCGGCTATTTGGTGCCCACGGAAATAGAGCGTGTTATCGGCAAGCGCCTGTCGCAGCTATCGCCGATCCGCGCGATTTCCACTGTGCGCGAAATGTCCGTAGCCGTGCTGCGCAAACCATTTGCCACCGCCGGCTTTTCCGCCGGATGGACGGCGGAAACCGGAGCGCGCACGCAGAGCACGACGCCGACGCTGGCCGAACTGCAATTCCCTGCAATGGAGCTTTACGCCATGCCTGCGGCCACAACATCGCTTTTGGATGATGCGGCCGTGAACATGGATGAGTGGATTACGGCAGAAGTGGAGGCGGTGTTCGCCGAGCAGGAGGGCGCTGCGTTTATCAACGGCGATGGCGTCAACAAGCCTCGCGGGTTCTTGAACTATACCCAAGTTGCAGAAAATTCGTGGTCGTGGGGCAATATCGGCTACACAGCAACTGGCGTTTCCGGCGCACTGCCAGCGTCCAATCCGTCAGACATTCTGATCGACACCATCTATTCGCTCAAAGCCGGATATCGCCAAAACGGCAACTGGGTGATGAACCGCAAAACGCAGGCAGCGGTGCGCAAACTGAAGGATGCGCAGGGCAATTATCTGTGGACACCTCCGGCAACGGCAGGCGCACAAGCCACATTCATGGGTTTCCCTCTGGTGGAGGCGGAGGACATGCCGGATATCGCAGCAGCCGCAACGCCGATTGCGTTTGGCAACTTCCAGCGTGGCTATCTGGTGGTAGACCGCATGGGCGTGCGCATCCTGCGCGATCCTTACTCTGCCAAACCGTATGTGCTGTTCTACACCACCAAGCGCGTCGGCGGCGGCGTGCAGGACTTTAATGCGATAAAACTGTTAAAGTTCAGCGTTTCTTAAATACCAGCCTGAAAACTCTACTTTAACGGCCAACTGGCGCGACTTTCTTCCGCCTCCGGTGCTCACGTACTGTAGTACGCTCCGCTCCCGTTCTCAGAAAATCACTCCGTTTGACTCGTTAAAGCGAGTTTTGAGTCAGGTATTACCGTGCGTATTCTGTCCCAAAGACAGAGCGTTCACGCGGCCCCGGCATCATCAATGCCGGGGCCGCTTGCATTTCAAAACCCAAATTTCAGGTGGCACATGGTGATGACACGAATAACCGCCCCGGCGGCGGAACCTATTACTTTGAGCGAAGCCAAGGCGCACTTGCGCATCACGGATGTGAGCGAAGACATGCTTATATCAGGCCTCATAAAATCCGCGCGCGAGGAGGTCGAGGAAGCCGCTGGTATCGCGCTTATCAATCAAGATTGGCGCTTGTATTTAGATGCATGGCCGTGCTCTGGCATCGTGCGTCTGCGCCGCTCGCCTGTGCAATATGTCAGCGTGGTCACGGTCTATAACGGCGCGGGCGTGGCGACGACGATCACACCGCCCGTGGGCAATCTCGACAAGATTTCAACACCCGCCCGCTTCCTTGTGCCCAATGGCGCAAGTGCGCCGGGTAGGTCAGTCAACGGCATCGAAATTGATTTCCGCTGCGGTTACGGCGCAACGGGGGTTGATGTGCCGGACGGTCTGAAACGCGCAATTCTGCTTCTAGTTTCACACTGGTACGAGCATCGCGGCGCAGGCGAAAGTGACGGGCAAACGGCACTGTGGCCGAACGGCTTTGATAGAATTATGGACCGCTACCGGCGATTGGAGCTTTGACATGAAGCTACAATTTATGGACCCCGGAAACTTGCGCACGCAACTCAGCCTGCAAGACCCGATAGAAATACCGGACGGTAGCGGTGGTTTTACAACAACATGGACTGAACGCGCACTGGTATGGGCCGCGCTCGAACCCGTCTCGCCCCGCCTTGAAAGCTGGGGCCAGCGGCAGATTTCAGAAGCCGCGCATCGCATCACCATGCGCTTTCGCAATGATGTGCGCAGCGGCCAGCGATTGGTGAGTGCAACCAAAGTCTTTCGCATCGAACTGGCGACTGACCTTGATGGCACAGCCCGCTATTTAGTGTGCCAAGTACGGGAGGAAGTGCAATGAAACTGGCACTGACATTAACGCTGGATGGTCTACTACGCGTATTGCGCTGGGTAGATATCGGCCAAAAAGAACAACCGATTGATACCGGCAAAGCGGCAGCACTGGCGGTGCGAAATCGCGAAGCACAAGTGGTTCCAGAAGTGAGAAACCCATGACCAGTGGCGCTCTCATTTTGCAACAACTCGTCGTCTCGCACCTAACAAGCGACGCCTCAATCATCGCCGCGCTGGGCGGCGCAAAACTTTACGACCGCCCGCCGGACCATGCGACATTTCCCTTTGTGACGCTGGGCCAAACAACAGTGCTTGACCAAAGCACCGCAACGGAAAGCGCACACGAACATCTCGTCACGCTGCACGTCTGGTCGCGCAAGGGCGGGCGGTTGGAGGCGCTGCAAATACAAGACTTATTGCGCACAAGGCTGGGAACACTACCCGCAACATCCGGCACTCTTCGCATCGTCTCGCTGCGTTTTGAATATCAAGAAGTGCGCCACGACCCGGAAGTGGACGCCTATCACGGCACGCTGCGTTATCGCGGATTTACTGAAAATACTGTTTTATAACATATAGTTAGGAACCACATCATGGCTACACAAAAGGGCAAGGATCTCTTGCTGAAACTCATACCCACGGGCGATACGGTCCCCATATCCGTCGCCGGACTGCGCACCAAACGCATCTCGCTGAACGCGCAAGCGGTGGATGTGACGGACTCTGAATCCACAGGCCGCTGGCGCGAATTGCTATCAGGTGCGGGTGTGCAGCGCTGCGCATTATCGGGTGCGGGCATCTTCAAAGATGCCAGCACGGATGCCGCCGTGCGCTCCGGTTTTTTCGCTGGCGCAATCCAAACATGGCAAGTCATTGTGCCGGATTTCGGCGTGATCTCAGGTCCGTTCCTTACCACGGCGCTGGAGTATTCCGGCAGCCATGATGGCGAACTCACCTTCGACATAGCGCTGGAATCTGCCGGTGCGCTTGTCTTTACGGTGATCTGATGGTGAACAAACGCAGAGGCGAAATCGCCGCCGAACTAGACGGCAAACAGTGGAAATTATGCCTAACACTGGGCGCACTGGCAGAGCTTGAAAGCGCATTTGACGCAGCAGACTTGGTCGCGCTTGGGGCACGGTTTTCCACTGGCAAACTTTCTGCCAAAGACATGATCGCCGTCATCACCGCAGGTCTGCGCGGCGGCGGGCATGAGGTGCAATTGAGCGATGTTGCAAAGATGCAAGCGCAAGGCGGATTGACGCAACTGGCGGACATTGTCGTGCGCCTTCTCTGCGCCACCTTCGGCGAGAGCAACCCAACGCCAAACCCGTAGCCGCCGCAGCGCCGGCGGCCCGCCTCTTCCCCTGGGACGACGCGATGAGCTTCGGCTTTGCCGTGCTGCGGCTATCCTCGACGGAATTTTGGGCAATGACCCCGCGCGAACTGGCCATCGCCATGAAGCCGTTTCAACAGGGCCAAGGCCCGCTTTCGCGCACCGAATTTGATGAGTTGCTGGGACGATTTCCAGATGAAATGGAGGCATTATGCCAGCTGTAATAAACGAGCCCGCCAACGTCACATTCCGCGCCGATACACAGGAATTGGACGCGGCGCTAAAGGGGCTTGAAGACCGATCCAAGCAATTTGGCTCCATCCTGACATCAGCGCTGAAAGGCGCGGCAGTCAGCGGCAAGGGGCTGGAAGATGTGCTCAAAGGTGTCGCGCTAAGCCTTGCCGGGATGGCGCTCGATGCAGGGTTGAAGCCGCTGCAAGGTCTATTCTCAGGCCTATTTTCTGGCCTGCTCGGCGGCGCACTACCCTTCGCCAAGGGCGGCATCACCGGCGGCGTGCAAGCCTTCGCATCCGGCGGTGTTGTCTCATCGCCAACCTACTTTCCCAATGGCGGCTCCATGGGGCTAATGGGCGAGGCGGGGTCGGAAGCGATCATGCCCTTGCAGCGCGGCAGCGACGGCAGATTGGGCGTCGGTGTTTCGGGCGGTGGTAAGCAGACGCCCGTTGTCATCAATATTTCCACACCCGATGCGGCCTCGTTTTTGAAATCGCAAAGCCAGATTTCCGCCATGGTCGCAAGAGCTGCGGGCAGGGGCAATCGTTACCTTTAGGAGCTCAGTATGATCTCGGAATTTCACGATGTAATTTTCCCGCTGCGCGTCGCGTTCGGGTCCACGATGGCGCGCGAGCGCAAAGTGGAAGTGGTCGCGCTGGCGTCGGGCCGTGAGCAGCGCAACGCGCGACTGATGCACTCGCGCCGCACTTATGATGCGGGCAGTGGTGTGCGTTCTATCCAGGATTTGCGCGTGGTGATGGACTTTTTTGAAGCACGGCGCGGGCCGCTCACTTCGTTTCGTTTTCGCGATGCGCTGGACAATTCCTCGCGCCATGATGCCCTCAGCCCAACGCCTTTGGACGAGGTGATTGGCACAGGCGACGGAGTCAAAGTCCGCTTCCCGCTGGTGAAGCGATATGGCTCCGGGGCAGAAGCCTACGAGCGCCCCATCAAGCGGCCAATCGCGGCGACAGTGCGCGTGGCGGTGGCGGGCGTAGAGGCATTACCAACGGATTTCAGCGTGGATGCCGCAACCGGAGAGGTGGTGTTCATCCCGCCCAAAAAACCGTCCAACGGTGCAAGCATCACTGCCGGATTTCTCTTCCACGTCGAAGTGCGCTTCGCCTCAGATCGCATCACCGCCAATCTCACAGCGTTCGACGCCGGCGAAGTCCCTTCAATCCCGCTCATTGAGGTGCTGACATGATCGACCTGCCGCAAACACTCAAAGACCATGTTGGCCAGACGATTACCACGCTGGCATTTTGCTGGACAATCACGCGCAAAGACGGCGCAACATTTGGCTTCACCGACCATGACATGCCGCTGACAATCAACGCCATTGTGCACGATCCACAGACGGGCTTAACCGCCACCGCTGCCGAAAGCGAACTTGGATTGTCGATCTCCACGATGGATGTAGAAGGCGCATTGCGCTCCGACAAGATCAGCGAGGCGGACCTTAAGAAGGGCTTGTTTGACCATGCCGAGGTGCAGACATTTTTGGTCGATTGGACCAATCCGGCCAGCTTAGCGCTCATCCGTAAATCACGCATCGGGCGCATCGAAATCACAGGCAACAGCTTCCGCGCCGAGCTGCAAAGTCTGAGTGAGGCGCTGGACCAAAGACGTGGACGATTGGTGCGCCGAAATTGCGATGCACAGCTTGGTGACAGCCGCTGCAAGAAGCCGATTAGCGGCGGCGCGTACACGGGTGCGGGCACAGTTACCGGCGTGGTTGGCACGAGTGATTTCACCGTGAGTGGACTCGCAAGCTTCGCCGCCCGCTGGTTCGAGCATGGTGAACTGACGTGGCTGACGGGACTGAACGCAGGGCAGACCTCCCAAATCGCCATCCACGAAAAATCCGGCGCGGCAGACCATTTGTCGGTGTGGTTATCACTATCCGAAACCGTCGCAATCGGCAATAGCTTTTCCATCAAAGCCGGATGCGACAAAGCATTTGGGACCTGCAAAGCAAAGTTCAGCAATCATCTGAACTTTCTGGGCTTTCCCCATTTGCCGGGCAATGATGCGGTGTACACCTATGTGGATGGAACCGGCATTTTCGATGGCGCGGCATTAGTGCCATGAGTGTGCAAATGCGCGTGGTCGAAATCGCCGAAAGCTGGCTGGGCACGCCCTATCGGCATCAAGCATCGCTTAAAGGCGTCGGTTGCGATTGCCTTGGTTTGGTGCGTGGCATATGGCGCGAAATCTATGGCCACGAGCCGGAACAGGCAGGTCCGTACAGTCAAGACTGGGCGGAATGCAGCGGGGTGGACTCGTTGCTCAACGCTGCCAAAATACACTTCATTCCTGCCGCTGAAATGACCGCCGGCACGCTTGTCGTCTTCCGCTGGAGGCCGGAAATGCCAGCCAAACATCTTGGCATTTATATTGGCAATCAGCGCTTCATCCATGCCTACGAGCGGCACGCTGTCATCGCCTCGCCACTCGTACCAAGCTGGCAAAACCGCATCGCGGGTATCTTCAGTTTCCCAGAAATAATCACCGGAGAGTAACACATGGCAACTTTGGTTTTGCAGGCTGCCGGGGCCTATCTTGGCGGCCTGTTTGGCGCTGTCGGCGCGACGGTGGGAACAGCGGCGGGCGCACTGGCGGGCTATGTTTTGGACCGCGCCCTCATCAATGGCTCGCAGCATATTCAAGGCGCGCGGCTCTCCGCGATGCAGCCTTTGACAGGCGAGGATGGCGCAAATCTGGCGCGTGCTTATGGCACAGTGCGCCTCGGCGGAACACTCATTTGGGCCACCCGCTTTGAGGAAGCCAGCAAGACCGAACGCAGCGGCGCGAAGGGCGGGCCGAAGGTGACGACCTACAGCTATTTCGCCAATTTTGCGGTGGCCGTTTGCGAAGGTGAGATTGCCCATGTCAGACGCATTTGGGCGGATGGCAAAGAACTGGACCGCAGCGAGTTTGATATCCGAATTTATAAAGGCACGTCTGACCAATTGCCGGACCCGTTAATCGAAGCCAAGCAAGGCACTGGCAACACGCCGGCCTATCGTGGCACGGCCTATGTGGTGTTCGACCGTTTCCCACTGGAAAACTTCGGCAACCGTATTCCGCAGCTGCAATTTGAAGTGATCCGCACGCTTGGCGGCATCGAAAAAGACATCAAGGCGGTGACGCTGATTCCCGGTTCCACCGAGTTTGGATTGTCACCAACGGCAGTCGTTCAAACCATTCGTCAAGGCGAAAGCACCATTGCAAACCGTCACGTTTTGAATGCGGATACGGACCTCGAATCCTCGCTGGACGAGCTACAAGCGCTCTGTCCGAATCTAGAGCGCGTGGCGCTCGTGGTGGCATGGTTTGGCGATGATTTGCGCGCCGCAAACTGCACAATAATGCCCGGCGTCGCCTCGCTTAGCGCGGGCATTGACGATCATTGGCAGGTGGTGGGCTTAACCAGAAGCGCGGCGCGGCTGGTCTCGCTGGATAATGCCGGCCGCTCGTTTGGTGGCACGCCGGATGATGCATCGGTGATCGCCGCCATTCAAAATATCAAAGCACGTGGCCTGCAAGTTACGCTTTATCCGTTTATCCTGATGGACATTCCGGCTGGCAACGCGTTGGCCTCGCCTTATGGCGGATCCTCGCAACCAGCCTATCCGTGGCGCGGCGATATTAGCTGTATGCCGGCACCTGGGCAGGGCGGAACCGTGGACGCAAGCGCGGCTGCCGCCAGCCAAACGACTGCATTTCTTGGCGGCGCTCAGCCCGCCATGTTTGGTAATTCTGGCTCGAACATCACCTTCTCCGGCGGAAATGATTTCGGCTATCGCCGCATGATTTTGCATTACGCCAAACTCGCTGCGATGGCAGGCGGGGTGGATGGATTTCTCATCGGCTCGGAGCTGAAGGGCCTCACGCGCGTGCGCGGATTGAGCCATAGTTTTCCGTTCGTGGATGGGCTGTGCACGCTCGCCGCTGATGTGCGTGCTATGCTTGGGCCGACCACCAAACTGACTTATGCCGCCGATTGGAGCGAGTATGGCGGCTACGTCCCGCAAGCAGCGCCGAGCAACCTTTATTTCAATTTGGATGCCCTATGGGCGCACCCTGCGATTAATGCCGTTGGCATTGATAACTACATGCCGTTATCCGATTGGCGCGATGGCCATTGGGACGGCTCAAACCCCGACGGTGCAACATGCCCGTCTGATCCCGCCGCGCTGCAATATGCCATCAACAAAGGCGAGGGTTTCGACTGGTATTATGCAGATTTCGCTTCCAGAAATGCAGGTATGCGCACGGTTATTTCCGATGGCTTCGCAGGCAAGCACTGGGTCTATCGCTTCAAGGATATTCAAGGCTGGTGGCAAAACCCGCACTATAATCGCATTGCGGGCGTAGAGCAGGGCGTACCATCGGCGTGGATTCCAAAAGGCAAACCCATCTGGTTCACTGAGCTTGGTTGCCCCGCGATTGACAAGGCGGCGAACCAGCCGAATGTGTTTCCTGATCCGAAATCCTCCGCGTCGGCCTCGCCCTATTTCTCCGACGGCGGGCGTGATGATCTCATTCAGAACCGCTTTCTCGATGCACATTTGGGACACTGGTCAAGTGCTGCAAATCCGGCCTCCAATGTCTATTCCGGTAAAATGGTGGATGTGGGCAACACCTATTTATGGGCATGGGATGCGCGGCCGTTTCCGGCATTTCCGCTCACGCAAAGCGTCTGGGCCGATGGCAATAATTGGCTGACAGGACATTGGCTCAATGGCCGCCTTTCCGGCTTGCCGCTTTCGAAATTGGTAGCGTCGTTGCTCACCGAGCATGGCTTCACGGACTTTGATTGCTCGCAAATTGACGGCTTCGTTACCGGCTATGCCTTGAGCGACCAGAGTAATGCCCGCGAGGCCCTCCAATCGTTGCTCGGCCTTTATCGTGTTGATGCCAGCGAGAAAAATGGCCAGTTGGTGCTCACGTCCCGAGACCGCGCCACGATTGGGGCGACTGTGGTGGCTAACCTCGCGCTTGGCGAAAACGATGCGCCGCCAACGCTCAAACTCGAAGAGCCGAACTTGGTGGCGCAAGAGATGACCTTGCACTTCCGCGATGGTTTACGAGATCATCAAACAGCGTCTGTGACCTCACGCGCAATCATTGGAAAGCCAGCAATAGACAGCTTGGATCTGCCAGTGGTGATTGATCCCGGAGCTGCGGAAACCCAGGTGCGTATGGTCCACCGCCAACAGTTGGCGATGCGCTCCACGGTGAGTTTTCGCACCTCATGGCGCGACGCGGCGCTGACACCGGGGGATTTGGTAAAGCTGGATGAGCGCGCGTCTGAGGTGTATCGCATTAGCAAGATCACCGACGCGGGACATCGTGAAATCGAAGCCGAGATGGCCGTATCAGGCCGCCCGCCTGCCACGCGTTCGACGATTGGCTCCAGTGCAGCGCCGATTGCGGGCATATCCGGACAGCCTTGGCACATGTTTATGGACCTACCGTTTTTACCCGCAAGCGCGAGCGAGACTTCTGGTTTGCGGCTGGCGGCTTGGTCCAAACCGTGGACACCCGTGGTAGCGCTGGAATCGCCTGATACAAGCGGGTTCACCCAGCGTGTCGCGCTGCCGGAAAAGGCGATTTATGGAACGCTGACACTTGGCCTGCCTGTTGGTTCATCCGGACGATGGAACCGGCAAAGTATGCTAACAATCCAGCTTGCGGATGGTTCAATGCACAGCAACGCCGACCTGTTGGTGCTAAACGGTGGTAATGTTGCGGCTATCAAAAGTCTGAATGGAGCATGGGAGGTAATTCAATACGCGCAAGCCGTTGAAACATCGGCTGGCGTGTGGAAGCTATCGAAACTCCTACGTGGACAACTGGGAACCACCGACGCAATGTTGGCGGGAAGCGAAGCAGGCACTGAATTCATCCTGCTGGACAACGCTGTGAAAAACTGCGGGCTGACCAGCACGGAAACTGAGATTACACAGAACTGGAAAATCGGCCCGTCCGGCAAGGATATGTCGGAGCGCTACTTCGCCAGCGATACTGTGCAGCCAGCCAAACGGGCGCTGAAGTCTTATGCGCCTGTGCATCTTGCGGCCACACAAAGCCAATCCGGCGACATCACTTTTTCTTGGCTGCGCTGTGGAAACCGCGATGGTGATGGCTGGGACAATCCGGATATTCCGCTGCCGGAAGGGGCGCAAAGCTACCGGTTGGGTGTCCTGACAATGCTTGGCGTGCAGGTGCGCGAAGCCATTGTTGCCAGCCCGTTATGGACTTATCCGGTAGCGCTGCGAACTGCCGATTTAGGCACTTCAAATTTCATCTTTGAAATCAGCCAAATCAGCGCCGGTGGTCTGCCGGGGCTGCCCGCAAGAAGAACCATCACAGTCTTATAACCAACGAAAGGACTAACCCCATGAACTCTGTAAAACCTTGGTATCTCTCCAAAACCATCCTCGCCTCAATCATCACGATCATAATGTCCCTTGGCGGCCTGTTTGGCCTGCCGACCGGCCTTATTGATAACGCGGCCTTAGCTGACACCATCATGCAGGCCATCACCGCGCTGATGGGGCTTGTGGCCATAATGGGCCGGTTAACCGCATCGAAAAAAATCGCCTGACACGGCGATTATTCATGTGCCGTTCAGGGAAAATGCATTATTGCTGCTTTCATGAAAACGAACCGCACCACACTCCTTGGATTGGCCCTTGCTTTTGTCTCCGGACAATCCCTCTTCGCCGCGCCATTGCATGTTCCAACTGCGGGCGTTCCGGCTTCAACCATGGCTGTCCCGGTATCAGCAGATTGTTACGCGCTGGGGCAGGATAAGGCCGCCGAACTTGGCGGTGAACTTGCAAAGGCGACAGAAGCGACCGATGGCGATGCGCCAGTGTGCAAATTGGTCATTCTCGTTCCCGGTAAAGATGGCGAGCGCCCCAAGCGGGTGCAAGTGACGGTATCGCAGTAATTCCAAACTCAGGCGCTTTGATTTATCCCAAAGCGCCTGTATTGTATCCATGAGGGCGCTGCGCAAATGGCCGGGGAAAACCTATGAGACTGCTGGTAGTAGAAGACGACAAGGAATTGAACCGCCAGCTTTGTCAGGCGCTGGAGGCTCAAGGCTATGTGGTCGATAAGGCCTTTGATGGCGAAGAGGGCCATTTTCTTGGCGATACCGAACCTTACGATGCGGTGATACTGGATATTGGCTTGCCGCAAATGGATGGCATCAGCGTTCTCGAAAATTGGCGTCGCGCAGGCAAGAAAATGCCGGTGTTGATGCTAACAGCCCGTGACCGCTGGAGCGATAAGGTGGCAGGTATCGACGCGGGCGCGGATGATTATGTCACCAAACCGTTCCATGTTGAAGAAGTGCTTGCCCGTGTTCGTGCGCTTATCCGCCGCGCTGCCGGTCATGCCTCTTCCGAAATTGCGTGTGGCGAATTGCTGCTCGACACGCGCACATCCAAAGCCACGATGAATGGCACACAGCTAAAACTCACCTCGCTGGAATTTCGCCTGCTGGCCTATTTGATGCATCATAAGGGCGAGGTGGTTTCACGCACTGAATTGGTCGAGCATCTTTACGATCAAGATTTTGACCGCGATTCCAACACGATTGAAGTGTTTGTCGGGCGTCTGCGCAAGAAAATGGCAATCGATATGATTGAGACCATTCGCGGTATGGGTTACCGCATGAACGAGCCGGGAAACACGCCAGCGTGAACGCCCTGAACCGACGGTCCTGATCCTTATGTTGGCGCGCCTTTTGCCCAATTCATTGGCGATGCGCGCCATTGTGCTTTCCACGGTTTGGGCTGCGATTTCGCTAGTGGTGATCGCAAGTGTCATCACTTCGCTCTATCGCAATGCAGCTGATAAAAATTACGAAAACCTGCTGTCAGCCCACTTGTTCAATCTCATCGGTGCAACAGCAATTGATGACAAAGGCAAACTTTCCGGTGCGCCGGAACTGGGTGATTTGCGCTATACAATGCCCAGTTCTGGTTGGTATTGGGAGGT
>JAYSWX010000158.1:0-6345 GCA_043717855.1 Phyllobacterium sp. | reverse complement strand
GAAAATGCGACAAAACAAGGACTTGGAGCATTTCCAAGCTTGATGGGACATCAAGCGTTTAAGGAAAATGCGACAAAACAAGGACTTGGAGCAAAGGTTTTGATTTTATCAAAACGCACTTTGCTGTAGCATCATAAGTCTAAATCATGTTGTGTTTGTTGAGCCGCGATCAGTCGCGGCTTAGGTCAAGCCCGAACAGCGGCCAAAAACCCGGCCAAATCATCTGTCTTGTGGTCAACATGATCGCCATCTTGGCCGTCATGTTCCCAAGCTTCCACAAATGTCGCATCAAAATTATGCGGGAGTATTAACACGGTTTTCATGCCCAGCGCTTTGGCTTCAACAAGGTTACGGGCCAGGTCTTCAAACATCGCCGCTTGATTGCCGTTAATGCCATGAGTGGCAACAAATCTATCGTAGGTTTCACGCGCAGGCTTGGGCACTAAATCCGCCGCAACAATATCAAACACGTCTTCAAAGTGATCCAATATACCAAGTTGAGCGGCTGCCCGCTCCGCATGTTTGCGGTTGCCATTGGTGAAGATAAATTTCTTTCCCGGAAGTGCGCGTATCGCATCGCCCAATTTTGGATCCGGCGTCAGCCAAGAATAGTCGATATCATGGACCTGTTCTAGAAAATCATCTGAATCAATCTTGTGGTGAATCATTAACCCCTTTAAAGTTGTGCCGTGCTCAAGATAAAACTTCTTTTGCAAGGCTCGTGCCTCTTCGCGGGGCAGTTTTAGAAGCTGCGAAACATAACTCGTCATTTTCACATCAATTTGCGAAAACAAATTTGAGTGATGGGGATAAAGTGTATTATCCAGATCGAAAACCCACGTGTTCACATGGTCGAAATCGGCGGAGGCAGGGAGATTTGATTTGCTCATGTGCAGCTTATGCCATGAAATCATTTGGCAAAGAACCCTGAATTTCCTGAAATTTGTGCGTCACGCGACATCGTGATATCGATAACAATTCATCAAAACGCAACCGTTTTGTGCTTTATCAAGCGCTGATCGACGAGGCAAAATCTATGAAAAAGGACAGCAAAATAACACGGCGACACTTTATGAGTTCAGTGTCTTTGGTCGCAATCGGATTGGCGCTTTTCTCTAAGCCGAGGGCTAAACCCGAACCGGGCTCTGGCTTTGTTATCGTCAATGGCTGGGTGCTGAACGCGAATGAAGCGGCATGATTTATAGCGGCCTCGATGAATATCGCGCGTCCGGCCATGCCGCCGACGTGTGTATTACGGGCGCTGGACCGGCGGGGGTTACGATTGCCCGTGAGTTGAGCGCCGCCGGACTAAAATGCGTAATATTCGAGGCCGGTGGATTGGATTTTTCTGACGCCAGCCAAGAATTTTACAAAGGCAAAACCACGGGCGATTTCTATTTCGATTTAGACGTGGCGCGGCTGCGCTATTTTGGCGGGTCATCCAATCACTGGGCAGGGTGGTGTCGCGTACTTGATGCGCTTGATTTTGAACCCAAAGCCCATGTGCCCGATAGCGGTTGGCCAATAACGCGAGCCGACATTGAGCCCTATTTGGACAAGACCCATGAAATACTTGAACTTGTGCCGTTCTTGCCGGACCGTCCGGTCTCGGAACAAATTCGCTGGGTTCAACTTATCAAAAGTCCGGCGATTCGCTTCGGACAAAAATTCAGAGCGGAGTTCCAAAAAAGTGAAACTATAGCGCTTGTGCTTAATACCTATGTCACCGAACTTAAGGGTGATGCCAAGAAAATCACTGGCGCAAAATTATGGTCCAACGGCAAGAATGCGCAAGACTACACCGCGCAGACTTATGTCGCGTGCACGGGCGGGCTCGAAAACTCGCGGCTTTTGCTGTGGTCAAACCTCCAATCCAACAATGGCGTAGTTCCTCATGCTGATGCTCTGGGCCGCTATTGGATGGAGCATCCGCAGTTTGAAGGCGGTGACGCCATTTTATTCGATCATTCCTTTTTCGAGCACGACATGACTGGCGAAGCGTTCTTTTCTCCGTCGCTCAACGCAATAAACCAGCGCGAAATTTTAAACTTCAGTATTCGCCTTGTCGAGCAGCCCTACTCCGGTGCAAAGGCAGCTGTGGCCGATTTAGCATGTATCGCCCCCGCAACTGCGGAATGGATTGCCACAGGCCTTGGTCAACATTTGCGCTGCGCCGCGCAGCTCGTGATAGGCTGGGAACAGGCACCATCGCCAACAAACTATATTGAGCTTTCCGCAACCGATCGCGACGAAGCGGGTGTGCCGCGCATAAATCTACACTGGAAAAAGGGCGAACTGGAACGCCGTACATTGCTTGAATCAATGAAGTTATTTGGCGAAACCTTAGCTGCAAAAAATCTGGGCCGCGTGCGTATAGAGGATTGGGTACTCAACGGCTCTGAATACCCCAACAAGGGCGAGATGGTTGGTTATCATCACATGGGCGGAACTCGCATGGGCACAGACGTGACCAAATCCGTAGTGGACGCCAATTGCAAGGTTCACGGCATGGAGAACTTATATGTCGGCGGATCTTCGATTTTCACAACTTCCGGCCAGTGTAATCCAACAACGTCAATCGTCGCACTATCGCTTCGACTGGGCGATCATTTGGGAAAAGTGTTGAAAGGTTAGCAATTTCATCGCTGCCTAAACTTCGAACTTATGTTGCACAAAAGTCAACTCAGCGGTGGTGCATTACGCAGATATAAGTTAGCGCAAGTCTTCAGTTTCGTAAGCAGGCCCACATGCCCCTCTGGATTCCCATTACGCTTATAGCAGCGTTCCTGCAGAACATCCGCTCGTCCCTGCAAAAATACCTCAAAGGCCGCATGGGCACGACGGGGGCAACCTTTGTACGCTTTGGTTTCGGGATGCCGCTCGTTCTGGTTCTTGTCGCCATTTTGCACTTCTACATCGGCTATGCATTTCCAGCCATCAGCCCGAAATTTCTAATCTGGGTTCTCGTTGGCGCACTTAGTCAAATTGCCGCAACTTTTGTGCTTATCCATCTTTTTTCGTTCCGCAATTTCGCAGTCGGAACCGCCTATTCGCGCACCGAGCCGGTGCAGGCTGCAATTTTTGGTCTGATTTTACTTGGCGAAGGCATTGGCAAACCTGCTATTGCCGCCATCGCGGTATCCATGATTGGCGTCATGTTAATCTCGGTCGCCCGCGATAAGTTTTCGCTCACCTCGCTCGTAAAATCTCTCGGCCAGCGCATCGCCGTGCTTGGCCTTATTTCCGGTGCGGGCTTTGGCTTTTCCGCCGTGTCTTATCGCGCTGCATCACTGGCGTTGGCCGGTCCGAATTTCATTATGCAGGGCGCAGTCACACTCGCCTTTGCCATCACCATTCAAACTTCCACTATGCTCATTTGGATGGTGCTGCATGAGCCTGCGCAATTCGCACTTATCCGCAAAGCCTGGCTACCCTCGCTCATCGTCGGCATCGCTGGCGCATCCGCCTCATTCGGTTGGTTTATGGCAATGACGCTGCAAAATGCGGCAATCGTCAAAGCGCTGGCGCAAGTGGAGATGATTTTCACGTTCGCCACAACAGTGTTTTTCTTCCGCGAAAAGATCAACCGGCTCGAAGTGCTGGGCTGCCTGTTTGTGGTCGCCGGGATTTTGGTGCTGGTGATGTTTAGATAAACATAAACCAAAATCAACGAGAGTCTGACGCAAAATTCGCTTTTGCGAGTCAAATAGAAAGACTTTCGAGAACCTGAGCGGAGCGCACGTTTGTGCGTGAGCACCGTAAGCGGAGAAAGTTGCGCTAAGTGGCCGCCAAAGCAGAGTTTTTGCTCAGCCTCTAAGGCACAATCAACGTGCCTGCGCCATGCTCGGTCAGCAATTCCAGCAGCACAACATGCGGCGTCTTGCCGTTCAAAATAACCACGCCTTCAACGCCGCGCTGCAACGCTTCAATGCAAGTCTCGACCTTCGGAATCATGCCGCCGGAAATCGTGCCATCAGCGATTAACTTGCGGGCTTCTGAAACAGACAGTTCCTTGATGAGGTTCTTGTTCTTGTCCAAAACGCCCGGCACATCGGTAAGAAACAGCAGCCGCGCGGCCTTTACAGCACCCGCAATTGCGCCCGCAAACGTATCGGCGTTGACATTATAAGTGTGTCCATCACGGCCCGGCGCGACAGGCGCGATCACAGGAATCATTTCGGAATGAGCCAGAAGGTCCAAAAGCTTGCGGTCCACTTCCACCGGCTCGCCCACAAAGCCAAGGTCCAGCACGCGCTCAATATTTGAGTCCGGGTCTTTGATCGTCTTGCGGGCTTTTTCAGCAAAAACCATATTGCCGTCTTTGCCGCATAGACCAATCGCCCACTCACCCTCGGCGTTAATCAGCGCAACGATCTCTTTGTTGATCGAGCCCGCCAGCACCATTTCGACAATCTCAACCGTCTTCTGGTCGGTCACACGAAGACCACCTTCAAACTTAGATTCAATGCCCATTTTGGCCAGCATCGCGCCAATCTGCGGACCCCCGCCATGCACCACTATCGGATCAATGCCGGATTGTTTTAAGAGCGCAATATCGCGGGCAAACGCCCGCCCAAGCGAAATATCCCCCATCGCATGGCCGCCATATTTCACGACAATCGTTTTATCCTCATACCGCTGCATAAAAGGCAGCGCCTCCGACAAAAGCCGCGCCTGCAATTCGCCTTCTTGGGGTGTCGGTGCTGAGTTCATTGAAGCAATCCTGAATTCTTAAAGCGAATTCGCTCTAAAACAAGTTAGGCAAAAGTGTAAGCGTTTTTTTGTGGTGCAATATTACAAAAATTGGCAGGCTGATTCATCAGTGCTGGCTTTATGTCATAGTGATAAAATTAACATGACAATCGCTCATCATCCATGTCACGACTACCCATTGAATTTACCAGAGCCTCTCATGTCCAAATTCACCAAACTCATCATCCTCACCGACATCCACATCCTCCACAATGATGGCAATATCATCGGCATCAACCCGCTAGAGCGGCTGCGCCAAGCCATTGCCCATATCAACCGCACGCAAGGTGATGCGGACTTGGTGATTTTCACGGGCGATCTCACGCACCACGGCGAGATCAAAGCCTATAAGATTTTCAAATCCGAAATTGCCAAGCTGAAACTTCCCTACAAGCTGCTCATCGGCAATCACGATAAACGCGCGCATTTTCAAGCGATTTTCCCTGACGCAGAAAAAGACTCCAACGGCTTTGTGCAATGGTCCCAAGATTTCGGCGATTGGCGGGTCATCGGGCTGGATTCAGTCAATGATCCGCGCCTGCCGGATACGCGTCATGGCGCGGGGCAACTCTGCACCAAACGGCTCAGCTATTTAACGGATGCTATGGAAACAGCGTGCAACAAAAAAATTGCGCTGTTCATGCACCATCACCCGTTCATCTCGCAGTTTTCCGGCATGGACCAAATCCGGCTGTTGGATGTGCCGCGCTTTGAAGCGGCAATTGCAGGCCGCAACGTGCGCTTCCTCGGCATGGGCCACATTCACCGGTTCTTCATAGTCGGATGGCGGGGTATCATGGCAACCGTGTTTAAGAGCACATGCGATCAGCTACCGTTTGATTTGGAGACGAATGACACGGCACTGGGCACGCGCGAGGCGCCGGGCTATGGCGTTGTGCTCCTGGATGACGAGCAGGTTATTGCCCACAATGTGGACTACCTCACGGAATTGTCAGAAGAAGAAAATGGCGGCGCCATTCGTCACACTTGATTTTCGTTTCATTAACGGCAAAGTGGCATTCATGAATTACAGCCTCACCACAGGGTCGCCCCATGGCGGATGACATAGCCAAGCTTTTGAGCCGGATCGCTCTAAAAGACCGTGCGGCGTTTGACCGCCTCTATGTTCAGTCGGCTCCGAAACTATTTGGCGTCTGCCTTCGTTTACTCAATGAACGGGGCGAGGCGGAAGATGCGTTACAAGAAGTGTTTGTCAAAATCTGGGGGCGGGCGGATCGCTTTGCCCAAAGTGATGCTTCGGCATTCGGCTGGCTGTGCGCCATTGCGCGCAATCACTCTATTGACCGCATTCGTGCGCGGCGCAAACCAACGCTGCCGATTGAGGATGCGTTTGACATCGCTGACACCGGGCCTGATCCGGAGAAAAGCGCCGTTAACGCAGGTGAAAGCCGGCGGATAGATAATTGTATGAAACAGCTGGATGCCGATAAGGCGGTTGCTGTGAGGGCGGCCTATGTTGAGGGCAGCTCTTATGAAGAACTGGCGGCGCGGTTTAACGTGCCGCTTAACACAATGCGAACATGGCTGCGCCGCAGCCTTTTGAAATTAAGAGAGTGTTTGGATCAATGAGCG
>JAYSWX010000157.1:0-6347 GCA_043717855.1 Phyllobacterium sp. | reverse complement strand
AACTGGACGATGGCACTATCCTCACAGAGTCCGTAGCCATTTGCCGCTATTTTGAAGAACTGCAGCCAGAGCCTGCGCTTTTTGGCAGAGGCGCGCTGGGCAGGGCCAAAGTTGAAATGTGGAACCGTCGGATGGAGTTGATTTTTCTGAGTTCCGTGGCCGCAGTATTCCGGCATACGCATCCGGCGATGCAAAGCTGGGAAGTTCCGCAAGTGCCGGAATGGGGCGAGGCGAATAGACCGAAAGCTCTGGCGTTTTTAGGCATGATGGACCGTGAATTGGCTAACCGCGAGTTTGCCGCTGGGGATGAGTTTTCCATTGCGGATATCACCGGGCTGGTCGCCATGGATTTTATGAAGCCTGCGAAAATTGCCATTCCAGAGCACTTGACCAATGTGCTTCGTTGGAAAACGACATTGTCAGCAAGGCCGAGTGCGCAGGCATAGTGGAATTATTTTTCTAAAATGTCGTGTTTCAGGTATGGTTTTCTTTTGATAAGAGTATTATTGCTCTTTCAAAGAACGCCATTCTGGAGTCATCATGGATCGTCTTGATCGTAAAATACTGCGTCTGTTGCAGGAAGATGCAACGCTTGCCGTTGCCGACATTGCCAAAAAGGTCGGCCTGTCGACCACGCCCTGCTGGCGGCGGATTCAAAAGCTGGAAGAAGACGGCGTTATCAAGCGCCGTGTGGCCGTGCTTGATCCGACGAAAATCAACACGAGGGTGACGGTGTTTGTCTCCATCCGTACCAATGCGCATAATCCGGAATGGTTGCGGCGCTTTTCAGAGGTGATTTCCGAATTTCCGGAAGTGGTGGAATTTTACCGCATGAGCGGTGCTGTGGATTACCTATTGAAGGTCGTCGTGCCTGATATTGCAGCCTATGACGCGGTGTATAAGCGCCTCATTGCCAAGATCGAAATCAGCGATGTTTCATCGGCGTTTGCGATGGAGCAGATTAAATACACCACGCAACTGCCGTTGGATTACATGATTCTGGAGAAGGATAGTGGGGCGGCTTAGGATCGTTTCTGAACGCCGCCACCGCGCGTCGTTGCGGTATTTTTCTGACCCATCATTGTGATGATTTTCTGGTTGGTGAGTTCGCGTGACGCGTCTTTGCCAATCCATCTTGCTGTTTTATCGCTCGATACGCCGAGTTTTTCGGCCAAAGCGAGCGCGGGGGCATGAAGTTCCAGCGAGCGCTTGCCGACTTGGCGTAGCGCCCAGTTTACGGCTTTTTTGACAAAATTGCGCTCATCAGTGGAGTGAGCTTCGATCAAATCGAGGTAGCCCAAAAACTCGGCGTCCGGTCGCTTTTTCATATGGACGGCGGCAACCGCAATCATCGAAAATGCGGCGCGGCGGGTGAATTCTGCTTTGTCTGCGGCAAATTCCGGTATCAGTAAATCAGACAGACCCGCTTCAATAAACAAGTCTGCCACGCCATCGACAATTTCCCATGAGTCGAATTCAGCTGCCCAGTGGCGCGCCTGTTTCTCTGTGACTTTGGCTTTTTCATCAGTGTAGGATGCGATGAGCCTCGCCTCGCGATAGCCGGTTTTCCATAGCTCCAAGGAGCGTTCATGGTCTTTACCAATGCCGCGCGCGTAGGGGCGTAGCAGGGCGCTTGGAACGCCAAATGCCCGTTCGGTTTTTATGCCAAAGCGTGCTTTACTCTCAATAACGGCAGTGGAGCCGTTCGCCTTCAGCCACTTCAGAACATCATCTGTATTGACCGGTTCATCGTTGGGAAGCGCCATCTCAAATTTCCAATCTCGCGAGCAGGCTGGATGTATCCCAGCGCTTACCGCCGAGCTTTTGTACATCACCATAAAACTGATCGACTAGTGCTGTGACGGGAAGCGATGCGCCATTACGGCGGGCTTCGTTTAGGCAAATGCCTAAATCCTTGCGCATCCAATCGACCGCAAATCCGAAGTCGAATTTGCCGACATTCATGGTCTTGTGACGGTTTTCCATTTGCCAGGAACCCGCTGCGCCCTTGGAGAGAACGGCGATCAGCGCTTCAATATCCAGCCCTGCCTTTTTGCCAAAGTGAATGCCCTCGGCCAACCCTTGTACGAGGCCGGCGATGCAAATCTGGTTGACCATTTTGGCGAGCTGGCCGGAGCCTGCCGGACCCATGAGGCCGACCATGCGGGCGTAGGCGTCGATGACTGGCCTGGCTGTATCGAACGTGTCCTCGTTGCCGCCGCACATCACGGTGAGCACGCCGTTTTCTGCGCCCGCCTGCCCGCCGGAGACGGGAGCGTCGATGAAGCTGAGGCCCAGCGCCTGCGCAGCAAGGTCCAATTCCCGTGCAACTTCGGCTGACGCTGTTGTGTTGTCGATAAAAATCGCGCCTTTTTGCATTGCCGCTAACGCGCCGTTTATGCCGAGTGTTACCTCACGCAAGTCATCGTCATTGCCGACACAGCAGAATACGAAGTCGTTACTCTTGGCTGCATCGGCGGGTGTTTCTGCAAATGTGCCGCCGTGCTCTGCTACCCAAGCTTTGGCCTTTTGTGTGGTGCGGTTATAGACGGTGACTTCGTGATTGCCCTTGTGTTTCAGGTGCGCCGCCATCGGATAACCCATGACGCCGAGGCCTAAGAATGCGACTTTTGCCATGTTGATGGTCCTTTGGAAGTTTGCGACGCGACTGGCGCTAGCCATGCCAGCGGATGCGGGTTTATGCAATCTATTGTTCAAAACAACGTCGAATTATTCAGTCATTTCAGATGACTACGGGGCACAGCGTCAGTGTCCGGGCCGTTATCTAATCAAATGCTTGGTGAGCCAGCGTTCGATCCAATCCCAAAGGTGACGCTGGAATTCGACGATTGCAAGATAGATAAACGCTGCCCAAATATAGGTTTGGAAATCAAACGAGCGCGCATAGGCGCGGCGGGTTTCGCCCATCAAATCATAGACTGTGATAATGGAAACGACTGCCGAGCCTTTAATCATCAAGATGATTTCATTGCCATAGGGGCGCAGCGCGACGATAAAGGCTTGGGGCAAGATGATCTTGAAAAACGTGACTGTTTTAGAAATGCCAAGCGATGCCGCGCCTTCCCATTGGCCTTTGCCAACGCTTTCGATTGCGCCGCGCAAAATTTCCGCCTGATAGGCTGCGGTATTTAATGTGAATGCAAAGACGCCGCAGTTCCAGGCATCTTTGAAAAATTCCCAAAGACCAATAGCTTCCATTTGCGGACGGAATTCACCGAGGCCGTAATAGATCAAGAATGTCTGTGCCAGCAGCGGCGTTCCACGGAAGAAGTATACGTAGCAATAGGCGATGCCGGCAAGAATCTTACTTTTCGACATGCGCATTGCAGCAAGAGGGAATGACAGAAGTGCGCCGAGCAGGATGGAGGCCACGACGAGCTTAATAGTGACAAGCAGGCCGCTGATGTATTTTGGCTCGTATTTGTCAAATAGTTCAGGGTTCCACACGTCAATCAGCCAATAAATAAGCGAGCCGATAATGAAGGCCCATAGCCCCACGAGGCACCAGCCGATCACACGTGTTTTAGTCCATTCGCGCGGCGGAGCGACTGGCTTTTCGACTTTTATCGCTGTGGCTATCGCGCTCATCGTGCGGCCTCGCTTTTTGATGCCCAGTCGCTGATGCGGTTCACAAAGAATGAGGAGATGATTGCCAGCAGCAGGTAAATAAGTGCGGCGACACCGAAGAAAAGGAATGCGTGTTTGGTGACGCGGGCGGCGACGCCTGTTTGGCGCAAAATATCGGCAAGGCCAACAGCAGAGACCAGCGCCGTATCTTTTAATAAAATCAGCCATAGGTTTGCAAGGCCGGGTAGGGCAATCTTAATCAACTGGGGGAAAACCACGAGCCGCATTGTGTGCCATGACGTCAGCCCAATCGCCCAGCCGCCCTCATATTGACCTTTAGGAATGGCGCGAAATGCAGAGAGGAATACCTCCGATGAATAAGACGAAAACACCACGCCGAGCGCAATCATGCCGGATACAAACGCGTTCACTTCAATAACCCGCTCCGAGCCGAAGATCGCGGCATAGGCCATTTGGATGCCGATTTGAGCGCCGTAAAACACGATGAAGAGTGTGAGAAGCTCAGGAAGGCCACGAAAAATCGTCGTGTAGATATTGGCGGCCAGACGCATAGAGGGTTCGTTGGATTGCTTGGCAAGCGCCACGAAGAAGCCAATCGTCAGGCCAACCGGGAGTGTTGCCAAGGCTAGCGCGATAGTGACGCCCACACCTGCGAGGATTTCATCACCCCAGCCCGTGGGGCCAAACCCCAGCAGTCCCAATGTCTCCATGACCACATCCCCCATGGTGATTGTTAGCTGAATTGAAGCACTCTAGCACTCGCCTGTCCACCGGCACGGGCGACAAAAGACGACGCATCCACTGCTTCAAATATGCGCTGACCAAAAAGGCTCGCAATAAGTTCTGCAAGCAAAATAGCTGTCTTGCCGCGCTCGTCTAAAAAAGGGTTGAGTTCAACCACATCCAATGATGTCACAAGCCCGCTGTCTGCCAGCATTTCCATCGCTAGGTGGGCTTCGCGGTAAGTCGCGCCTCCATTGACGGCTGTTCCGGTGCCGGGTGCAATCTGCGGATCAATGAAATCTGCGTCCAAGCTAACGTGTAACATGCCGCCCGCATCGCTTACGGTTTGTAACACTTCTCGCAAAAGACCGGAAATGCCATGCTCATCCAGCGCGCGCATATCCAAAACATTGACGCCTGCGTTGGCCAATGCGCGGCGTTCATCGCGGTCGATGGAGCGCACGCCCATAATGACAACGTTGTGTGGATCAACGATGGCGCGGTCAGCTTTTAAAATGCCATCAAAGCCCGGCGAGCCCGTGAAAAACGCAACCGACATGCCGTGCATATTGCCGGAGGGCGAGGTCTGCGGCGTATTGTAATCGGCGTGAGCATCAAGCCATAGCACGAATAGCGGCTTGCCTATTTGCGCTGCGTAGCGCGCTGCGCCGGAAACTGAGCCCATTGACAGTGAATGGTCGCCGCCCAAAAATATCGGAATGTTGCCTGAATTGAGCGAGGCAAATGCGGCTTCATCCAAAGTGCGGGTCCAGCCAGCAATTTCGGGCAGGTGTTTGGTCGTGCCTTGCAGGGTGATGTCCGTGACTGGCTTTGAGTTTAGATCGCCCTTATCCATGATCGTGTGCGACAACGAGGTGAGACGTTCCTCAAGGCCCGCAACGCGCATGGCGCACGGGCCCATGGCGCAACCCGCAAGACCGGCACCAAGCTGAACAGGTGCGCCGATAAGTTCGATGGTTTTCATGTTAAGCGCTCAATCTTATTGTCTTAGCTTCTTCCGCTTTGATCAATCCGAACAGATCCTTCGGATCGCCTGCATCAGGAAGTAAGTCGATTTCGCGGCCTAGTCCAGTCTCGTTTGCCAGACGTTGCATAACGCGAAGTGTCGAAAAATCTTCGATTGCAAAGCCTACGCTGTCAAACAGCGTGATCTGACGGTCGCTCTGGCGTCCGGGCTTGAGGCCGGATATCACTTCCCACAATTCTGTGACCGCGTGATCTTCCGGCAATTGCTGGATTTCGCCCTCAATGCGGGTTTGCGGCGTGAACTCTGTGAAGATGTTGGCACGCAGAAGAATATCGCGGTGCAGCTCTGTCTTGCCCGGGCAATCGCCGCCGACGGCATTGAGATGCACGCCAGCGCCGACCATATTATCGGAGAGGATCGTTGCGTTACGCTTATCTGCGGTCACAGTTGTGATAATGTCTGCGCCGGTCACGGCCTCTTCCGCGCTATGGCAGTAGGTAATTTTGAGGCCTGCGTCGCTCATATTGCGGGCGAATTTCTTTGTTGCCTCAGGATCAACATCGAACACGCGCAGCGTCGTGATGCCAAGTATGGCTTTGAACGCCAGCGTCTGGAATTCCGACTGTGCACCAAGGCCAATCAGGGCCATTGTCGCGGCATCCTTGCGGGCAAGATATTTGGCGGCAAGCGCCGAAGTTGCGGCGGTGCGCAGCGCGGTTGTGATGGTCATCTCGGCGAGAAACACCGGATAGCCTGTGTCCACATCGGCCAGCAGGCCGAAAGCGGTGACTGTGCGCAGCCCGGTGGCTGTATTCTTTGGATGGCCGTTGACGAATTTCAGGCCGTAAGTGTGGCCGTCGCTGGTCGGCATCAGTTCAATAACGCCGTCCAGTGAATGGCTGGCAACGCGGGCGACTTTTTCAAACTCGGACCAGCGGCGGAAATCTACTTCTGCTTCCGCAACAATGGCGGCAAATACGGTTTCGATGCCAATATGGTTGATTAGCGTTATGACATCATGCGTGCC
>JAYSWX010000156.1:0-16481 GCA_043717855.1 Phyllobacterium sp. | reverse complement strand
CTGGGCCAGCGCAAGAACACCGGGACGGGTGTGTGGCGATGTCACACATTTAAAATTTGAGAAGGCAGGACCACACACCCGGCTTCCCCAAAGATTTTACAATAGCCAGACCGGTAACGGGGCGTGGTATCGGGAGAGGTTTGTCAGCTCTATAATGGATGAATTTGTTTGGTCGGCCTTGCTTTTCACGATACAAACAAGGCAAAAGCAGCACTGGGCGCAGAACTCACAGACCGTGCCGGGATACTAGAAAGATTGGACGCACCACAATGGATAGAGCCACAAAAAAACTGATTAAGCGCCTCGTCATTGCGGTCCCGCTGGTGGCACTGGCGCTGTATTTCATTCCGTGGGTGTTCGCGTTTTTTGCTGTCACCGGCCTCATTGACATCATGCGCAACAAGGGCAAAACACCCCTGATGTTTAACCGCTATTTCTTCGGCAATGGCATCCCGACATGGCTGCTGTCGCCCTTCAATTTGTTTGTGGATTTGCTGTGCTACCGCAATCCGGGTGTTTATACATTGGAGGATTTCCCACCTGCTTATCGCGATGAAATCAATAGCGTGCTTGATATTTTCAAAGCCCGCCGCGATGAAATTATCACTGAGATAGACGGCAAGTTTGAGGCCGGGCGTCGCGGCATGTATGTGTATCGCTGGTATGGCAAGCAGTTCATCGACAATGTGCCGGAGTTCAACAAGGACTTCAAATATGTCAAAACCATCGCGGTTTCCGTATTCAGCGGCAAGGAATCGACAACTTGGCACTATGGCCCCATCCGGCTTTCGCTGCGCTTGCTGTTGAACCTGCGCCCTGCCGATACCGACCGTGTGTTTATTGAGTGCAACGGCGTGCAGCACCGCTGGCGTGATAACCCTTTGTATATATTCGATGATACGCTGTTTCATCGCTCGGTAAATGAGCACGATGGCCGCCGCTACAACGTCTTTATGGATGTCATTCGCCCCTCGCCTTTTCCAAACTTGATTGCCGCAATGCTGTCTATTGTTTCGGTCAGCGTCGAGCGCATCAACGCCATGTTCTACAAAAACTGGACCATGATTAGCGGCGCAAAGAAGAAATAGGTTTGCCATGCCCCAAGTTCTCCTAGTGGCAATCGGCGGCGGCATCGGCGCATCACTGCGCTATCTCACAAATCTTGGCGCTCTGAGACTGCTAGGCGCAAACGCGTTTTGGGGAACGGCCGGCATCAATATTCTCGGCTCCCTCGCTATGGGCCTGTTCATCGAATGGCTCGCCAGTCGCAATAGCGGCTCACTGGAATTGCGACTGTTCGTGACAACAGGAATATTAGGCGGCTTCACAACATTTTCTGCATTTTCGCTGGATTTTGCCGTGCTGTTCGAGCGCGGCGATGTTGCACAGGCCTTTGGCTACGCGGCAGTCAGCGTGATTTTCTCAATTGCGGCGCTGTTTGCGGGATTATACCTCGCCAGAACCTTCGCGTGATGCTATCGCCCGTCTAAATTGATTGGATAGATAATGGCTGGCGTTGAACTCAAGATCGTAACTCAAGATGAAGCCGGAATGCGGCTGGACCGTTGGTTCAAGGTACATTTCCCCGGTCTCGGTTTTGGTCCCTTACAAAAGCTGCTCCGCTCCGGCCAAGTTCGCATTGATGGCGGTCGCGCCAAATCCGAAACCCGCGTTGTCGTCGGCCAGTCAATCCGCATTCCACCGATGAATGTTGATGAAGCCAAATCTGGACCTCTGACTGGTAAGACCATTCGCGGGCAGGAAGACGGCGATGTATTGCGCCAAATGCTGCTATATGAGGACGATAAGGTCTACGTCTTTAACAAGCCGTCCGGCCTTGCCGTTCAAGGCGGTTCCGGTGTTATGCGTAATGTCGATGATATGTTGGAAGCGTGGCGCAGCAAAAAGGGCGAAAAGCCCCGCTTGGTGCACCGTATTGACCGCGATACGTCAGGCGTTCTCGTCGTTGCCCGCACCCGCAGCGCGGCGCAAAGCCTCACCAAAGCCTTCCGCGACCGCGTGACGGGCAAGACTTATTGGGCACTGGTCAAAGGCGTGCCGCCAAAGCGCGAGGGTAAAATATCCTCTTGGCTCGTCAAGGAAGAGACCGAAGACGGCGACCGTATGCGCGTGGCCACCCATGGCGAGCGTGGCGCAGATCATGCAATCACCAACTATCGCATTATCGAAACCGCAGGCCAGCGCGTAACGTGGATGGAGCTTTCGCCGCACACCGGCCGCACACATCAGTTGCGTGTCCACATGCTAAATTTGGGTTGCCCAATTCTTGGTGACCCCAAATATTTTGAGAGCGACAAAAACTGGGAATTGCCCGGCGGTATGCAAAATAGGCTGCATCTTCATGCAAGACGCATCGTCATCCCCCATCCGGACGGCGGCGATATTGATGTATCAGCGCCGTTGCCGCCGCACATGGTACAGTCATGGAATTTGCTCGGATTTGAAGAGGCAGATGGTACGCAATGAATCAGCCGCAAGCCATTGAAAGGCGCGCACATTTAGACAGCTTTGCCATCACGACAATGCTTGTGCTGACTGTAATTTGGGGGCTGAACACCGTGTTGTCGAAAGTATCGATGATCGGGTTTAATCCGGTCCTGATGAACCTGCTACGCTCAACAATTGCGATGATTGCAATTTTTATCTGGTGCTATTGGCGCGGAATTGCCGTCTTTACCCGTGACAGCTCATTAAATGCCGGCATGATCGTCGGCGCTCTTTTTGGCATTGAGTTCGTACTAATCTATGCGGGCCTCGATTTAACCAGCGCGTCACGGTGCATTTTGATGACCAATACAATGCCATTCTTTGTGATGATTGGCGCGCATTTCATGTTGGGCGAGCGCATCACGATGGTTAGGTTTCTCGGTATTATTGTTGCATTTGCGGGCGTGGCCGTGGTATTTTTAGATAAACTGAGCCTCCCGTCACCAAACGCAATTTACGGCGATTTCTTAAGCTTGCTTGGTGGCCTGGCGTGGGCGGCCACTACGCTTTGCATTCGCAAATTTGGGCTAACCAAAATTGCACCGGAGAAAACATTGCTTTATCAATTGGCCGGTGCCGTGCTTATCGCGCTGCCGTTTTTGCCATTTTCCGGGCCCTTGTTTCGGAATGTGACGTGGCTGCCAGTTGCCAGTCTTTTAATCCAGTCGCTCATCGTTGTCGCGATAACCTATGTGGTTTGGTTTTGGATGGTGGCGCGCTATCCGGCGACAGGATTGACTGTCTTCACCTTTTTATCGCCCGTATTTGGCGTCACGTTCGGCGGGTTACTTCTAGGCGAACCAATGACGCATGGTCTATTCTTGGGCCTCGGTTTGGTGGTTCTGGGTTTAATTTTGGTGAATGACGGATTTCGCAGGCGGGTGATATGACAAAAAAACTAGTGCTGTTTGATTGCGATGGCACGCTTGTCGATAGTGTTGGCATTATTCATGGAGCGATGGAGCGGACATTCGCTGAAGCCGGATATAATGTGCCGCACGAATCCGCGACACGGTCTATCATTGGGCTCACATTGGATATTGCGATTGCACGGATTATCGGCAAACCGGTTGATGCTGAAGTGTTGAAAATGACCGAGCGTTACAAGGCGCATTTCCATAAAATCCGCGCCAAGCCCGGCTTTCATGAGCCGCTGTTTGATGGCATGGCCGCGCTGGTGGTGGATTTGGCAAACCATGATGATGTAGTGCTCGGGCTGGTGACGGGCAAAAGCCAGCGGGGTGTTGGTTTGGTGTTTGATACGCATGGCTTCCACGGACACTTTGTGACGATCCGCACCGCTGATGATTGCCCGTCCAAGCCCCATCCGGCGATGGTGCTTGAATGCTGTGCCGAGACCGGGTTTGATCCGGCAGACTGCGTCGTTATTGGCGATTCAATCTATGACATGCAGATGGCCAAGGCCGCAGGTGCAGGCGCTATTGGCGTGGCGTGGGGCTATAATGATGTGCATTTATTGCGTGAAGGCGGCGCCGATGACATAGCGCGCAATGTGGCTGAATTGAGAGTTTTGTTGGAGCAGTTTTATGGTTGATATTCTTTCTGATTTTGACATCCGCGCCCTGCTATCCGACCCGGACCCCGTTAAGCGCGCGCAAAAACAGATGAAAACGCCCATGGTCAAGCGTTTTTACAAGGACGTTTCCGTTGGCCCGCACGGCAATGAATATATCATTTTACTTGATGGCCGCCCGCTGAAAACACCGGCAAAAAAACTGTTTGCCTTCCCCACATACGCCGCCGCCACGCTTGTCGCTGCCGAGTATGACGCGCAATTGGTCGAGATCAATCCGGCCAAAATGCAAATGACTCGGTTAGCAAATACCGCCGTTGATGGTGTCGCCACGGAGCTTGATGCAGTCATTGCTGATATGCAGAAATTCGCGGGCAGTGATTTGCTCTGCTACCGCTCTGAAGGACCGGAGCGACTGGTAGAGCGGCAGGCAGCAAGCTGGGATCGTTATTTGCAGTGGACGAAGGTTGCACTTGGCGCGAAGTTTAATACCACAGCTGGCATCATCCACATAGACCAACCCCCGCAAGCGATTGACGCAATCGGCGCTGCATTGCGCACATTCATTCATCCGCTAGCTGTCGCATCGTTGCATCAAATGACGTCGCTGACAGGTTCAGTCATTCTTGCTCTAGCTGTCGGGATGCGTGAGGTGACGGCGACCCAAGCGTGGACTGCTGCGCATGTTGACGAGGATTGGGGCCTAGAAATGTGGGGCGCGGATGATGACGCGGCGGCGCGAAAGGCTTATCGATGGCTCGATATGGAAGCAGCAGATAGAATGTTGAAAGCGGTGCAGTAACTCAAACAAACATATTGCAAAAGCTAAAAAAACCCCGGTGTCGCCACCGGGGTTTTTCGTTTTAAATCAGGTGCTTACACCGAATAGTACATATCATACTCAACTGGATGCGGGGTCATTTCGAAACGCATCACTTCAGCCATCTTCAGTTCGATGAAGGCGTCGATCATGCTGTCGTCAAACACCCCGCCGGCAGTCAAGAACGCGCGGTCTTTATCAAGGCTGGCAAGCGCTTCGCGCAGCGATCCACACACAGTCGGGATCTTCTTGAGTTCCTTTGGCGGCAGATCGTAGAGATCCTTGTCCATTGGCTGACCAGGATGGATTTTGTTCTTGATACCATCAAGACCAGCCATCAAGAGAGCCGAGAACGCGAGGTACGGATTTGCACCTGGATCTGGGAACCGGACTTCAACACGGCGGGACTTTGGACCCACGCCATGTGGAATACGGCAAGAAGCGGAACGGTTACGGGCAGAATATGCCAGAAGAACCGGCGCTTCATAGCCTGGTACCAAACGCTTGTATGAGTTGGTGAGCGGGTTAGTGAAAGCATTACATGCCTTTGCATGTTTGATAACACCGCCGATGAAGTACAAGCAGTTCTCGGAAAGACCGGCATATTGATCGCCAGCGAATGTTGGCTTGCCGCCCTTCCAGATTGAGAAGTGCAAGTGCATACCCGAACCATTGTCACCGAAAATTGGCTTAGGCATAAACGTTGCGGTCTTGCCGTAAGCATTGGCAACTTGATGCACAACATACTTGTAGATTTGCATCTTGTCAGCATTGCGAACCAATGTGTCGAACTTCACACCAAGTTCGTGCTGGGCCGCCGCGACTTCATGATGATGCTTTTCAACAGTCACACCCATATCTGACAAAACAGTCAGCATCTCGGAGCGCATATCTTGGCATGAGTCCACTGGTGGGACAGGGAAATAACCGCCCTTTACGCGTGGACGATGGCCAAGGTTGCCGGTCTCGTAATCAGTGTCGTCGTTGGACGGCAATTCGTTGGAATCGATCTTGAAGCCCGTGTTGTATGGATCAGCCTTAAACTTCACATCATCGAAAATAAAGAATTCAGCTTCTGGACCAACATATACGGTGTCGCCGATACCCAATGTCTTCATGTAGGCTTCAGCGGCCTTTGCAATGCCGCGCGGGTCGCGGTCATACTTCTGGCCGGAAAGTGGCTCGAGAATATCGCACATGATAACCATAGTCGACTGCGCGAAGAAAGGGTCCATGTGGACAGTTTCCGGATCTGGCATCAACACCATGTCGGATTCATTAATGGCTTTCCAGCCAGCGATGGATGAACCATCGAACATGACACCATCGGTGAACATGTCTTCGTCAACACAAACTACGTCCATGGTTACATGGTGCATCTTGCCTTTTGGATCGGTGAAGCGAAGGTCCACGAACTTAACGTCCTTGTCCTTGATCTGCTTCAGGATTTCACTTGCCGTTGCCATATCTTCATTCCCTTGGCTGGTATGTTAAACTTAGAAAAGTCCGCAGTTTTTAAACCGCATCGTTGCCGGACTCACCGGTACGAATTCGAATAACTTCCTCAATATTGGAGACAAATATTTTGCCGTCGCCGATGCGGCCCGTTTGCGCTGCCTTGCGAATGGCGTCAATGGCCGCTTCGACGTTTTCATCCATCAAAACGACTTCAATCTTCACTTTTGGCAGGAAATCAACAACATATTCAGCGCCGCGATAAAGCTCTGTGTGCCCTTTTTGCCGCCCAAATCCCTTTGCCTCAGTAACAGTGATGCCCTGCAAACCAACTTCCTGAAGGGCCTCCTTCACTTCATCCAGTTTGAATGGCTTGATGATGGCTTCAATTTTCTTCATGGAAGGCGTCTCCGTATGTGTGAGGTGAGCATTATGCGCCTCCTCGCCTAAAATAAAGCAGGTTTTGTGCCATATGCGTTGAGTTGCTTAAAATTGTTTAATTTGTTTGCACTATGGTGATACACACTGGAATTCATAAATCCACCAAAAGAAAAATGATTGGTTTTTAGGCATATCGCCTAATTTTTAGGCTATTGCTGGATTATGCAACCCACAGAGTCTTCGCTTACGGCAATTGTTGTTCGACCAACAAAAAGCACAAGTTGGTAATACATAAAGTTCTATTTTTCATTTTTTTCTGCCCTGAGCTTGGCCCAATAGTCCAAGCGCTTGCGGATGTCACGCTCAAAACCGCGATCTGGCGGATCATAAAACGTCTGGCGTCCTAGCTTCTCCGGGAAGTAATCTTGGCCAGAAAATGCGTTGGGCTGATCGTGGTCATATTTATACCCCTCACCATATCCCTCGTCCTTCATCAATTTGGTAGGCGCATTGAGAATGGTCCGCGGCGGAACAAGCGAGCCGAACTCTTTGGCCGCACGCGTGGCAGACTTAAAGGCGGTATAAACGGCGTTGGATTTCGGCGCGGTGGCTAGATAAACGCACGCCTGCGCCAGCGCCAACTCGCCCTCTGGCGAGCCGAGATAATCATAGGCATCCTTCGCGGCCAGCGTGATTACCAGAGCTTGCGGATCGGCTAGGCCGATGTCTTCTGACGCCATGCGCACAAGTCGTCGCCCGATGAACAGCGGATTTTCACCGGCATCCAGCATCCGTGAAAGATAGTATAGCGCCGCATCCGGATCTGAACCTCGTACGGACTTATGCAACGCAGAAATCAGATTGTAGTGGCCATCTTGCCCCTTGTCATAAACCGGCGCACGGCGCTGCACGATTGTTTGTAATGCAGTGGTGTCAAACAGCTCATCCTGCTTTGCAGCCCGCCAAAGCTCTTCGGCCAGCGTCAACGCCGCGCGGCCATCCCCGTCAGCCATACGGATAAGCATTTCACGGGCACCGTCATCGACGGGAAGCACCCTGCCCTCCAAGGCTTCAGCGCGCTCTAGCAACGTAGCGATACTGGCCTCATCATGGGACTTAAACGTTAAAACCCGCGCACGGGACAACAACGCCGCATTCAGTTCAAACGACGGATTCTCAGTTGTCGCGCCAACCAGAATAATTGTACCGTCCTCCATGACGGGAAGAAAACTATCTTGCTGGGCGCGGTTAAAGCGATGAATTTCATCGACAAACAACAGTGTCTGCCGCCCGCCCATGCGCCGCGAACGGGCCATCTCGAACATCTTCTTGAGATCTGCAACACCGGAAAAAATCGCTGAAATTTGCTCAAAGGCAAGCCCCGTTTCACCAGCAAGCAAACGCGCAACAGTTGTCTTACCCGTACCGGGCGGGCCCCAAAAAATCATCGAACCCAGCGAGCCTGACGCGATCACACGCGTAAGCGCACCCTCCGGTCCGGTGAGGTGGACTTGTCCTGTTACGTCACCCAAAACTTTAGGGCGCAAACGATCAGCAAGCGGGCGATAGCCGACATCAGACGCATCTTTGGCAAACAAATCACTCAATGCCGATTACCTAAAGACCTGAGTGATAATCTGCCCGCCGCGATCAATCTTGAAGCGCCAGAAATTGGAGGGTTTGCGGGCAATGACGGCAATTTGTGCCGCATCTGTTGCTGTGACACGGTTCAATTCCAAAATAATATCACCAACTTCCATACCAATTTGCTGGGCCGTGGAGCCATCTTTGATGAACTTTATAACAACGCCAGTCCGGTCAGTTGGCAGTTGCAATTCATCGGCAATATCCGGAGATAAATTTGCCAGCGTTGCGCCGCGCAGCGGACTTTGCTCGGTTATAAGCTGATCGTCGGCCGGATTGCCCTGCGGTGCCTTGACCATAGCAATACGGACAAGCCGAGTTACGCCTTTGCTTAGCACTTCAAACTGCGCCACCTTGCCGATGCCCTTGGTGGACAGGCGATAGCCCAAATCATCTGGTGTGTGGATCGGTGCATTGTCCATGTCGGTGATGACATCACCAACTTTCAAGCCCGCTTTCTCTGCGGGGCCGTCGCGAACAATGGCATTGACTAACACGCCAGTTGGCCTGTCCATGCCCAGGCTGTCTGCTATATCTGAAGTGACGGCCTCAAAAGTCGCGCCAATATAAGGCCGGTCAAAATGCGTGCCGCCGCCCCTTGCAGTGTCAACAAACGTGCGCACCATGTTGGACGGAATGGCAAAACCGATGCCGACCGAGCCGCCTGACTTGGAAAATATCGCGGTGTTGATGCCAATAAGCTGGCCAGACATACTAATAAGCGCGCCACCGGAGTTGCCGGGATTGATTGCAGCATCCGTTTGAATGAACGAGCCAAAATCCGACACACCGACTTGGTTTCGTGCCAAGGCGGAGATGATGCCGCTTGTGGTGGTTTGGCCCACACCAAAGGGATTACCCATAGCGAGCACTAAATCACCCACCTCTATTTGATCGGAGTCAGCAAACTGCATAGCGGGAAGCGGAGCTGTTGGTTTGATTTTCAATATTGCCAAGTCAACCCGCGCGTCTTTCAAAATCACAACACTGTCATACTCACGCCCATCCGCAAGCGCGACTTTCACCTCGTCCGCGTCCGCAATCACATGGTTGTTTGTTACGATTAGGCCGGACGGATCAACGATTACACCAGATCCGAGCGACTGCTGCATACGCGGCGGACCGGAAAAATCTTGGCCAAAAAATTGATCAAAAAACGGGTCGCCGCCAAACATGGATTGGCCCTGCACCTTGCGTGCGGCATAGACATTCACGACACTCGGCGAAGTGAGCTTCACCAGCGGGGCGAACGACAACTGCATCTCGCCGCGCCCGAGCGGCACACGCTTATCGGCTGGCTGTGCGGTTACGCCCTGCTTTTGAATTTCCGGGACGATGAGTTGGTCAAAAAGCTTGCCTAGGATTTCGCCCGTGCGGTCCTCGGCCAGTGCTGCGCTGGCGACAGTCATTACTGTTGCTACCGCTAAAACCCGTTTGAGAATCGTCATCCAACAGCTCCAAGTCTGACAGCTGATTATCATCAATATAGACTGTGGCAAAACAAGGAAACCAACCGTGAGCACAAACAAAAAAAGGGCCGGATAAATCCAGCCCTTCCATCGGTAATAATGTACAAATATTACGCAGCTGCAGCTTCCGCTGCGCGTTCTGCTTCAACACGAGCCTTATCGGCTGCGCCCTTGGCAGATGTGTCGCGATCAACGAATTCAATAACAGCCAAAGCTGCGTTGTCGCCATGGCGATAGCCAGCACGCATAATGCGCACATAGCCGCCGTGACGGTCAACATAACGCGGTGCAAGCGAAGCGAAAAGCTTACGAACCTGCGTTTCGTCGCGGATCTGCGAAATTGCCTGACGACGTGCGTGAAGGTCACCCTTCTTGCCTAGTGTAATCAGCTTTTCTACGATTGGACGCAGTTCCTTCGCCTTTTCGATGGTTGTCACGATTTGCTCGTGCTCAATCAACGATGCAGACATGTTCGCGAACATGGCTTTACGATGGGATGCTGTCCGGTTTAGCTTGCGGCCTGAACTACCGTGGCGCATGAGCCTTCTCCTTCAACTTTTTGTTTATAATAGGCTTTGCCTATTAATATTGATCTTCGTAACGTTTGGCCAAATCATCAATGTTCTCTGGTGGCCAATCAGCCACTTCCATGCCCAAATGCAGGCCCATGGAGGCGAGAACTTCCTTGATTTCATTGAGTGACTTGCGGCCAAAGTTCGGAGTACGGAGCATTTCTGCTTCGGTCTTCTGGATAAGGTCGCCAATATATACGATGTTGTCGTTCTTCAAGCAATTAGCCGAACGAACAGACAATTCCAACTCGTCCACCTTCTTGAGGAGTGCCGGATTGAACGCCAATTCAGGAACGACATCTGCCGCAACTTCCTTCTGTGGCTCATCAAAGTTCACGAATATCGACAATTGGTCCTGCAAAATGCGGGCTGCATAAGCAACTGCATCTTCGCCGGAAACCGAACCGTCGGTTTCGATAGTCATCGTCAGCTTGTCATAATCGAGATACTGGCCCTCGCGGGTGTTCTCAACCTTGTAGGACACCTTTTTGACAGGTGAGTACAAGCTATCGACTGGAATAAGGCCAATAGGCGCATCTTCCGAGCGATTGCGATCAGCAGGAACATAGCCCTTGCCAGTCGAAACTGTGAATTCCATACGAATTTCTGCGCCAACATCAAGCGTGCAAATAACATGCTCAGGGTTCAAAACTTCAACATCACCAACAGTTTGAATGTCGCCAGCCGTTACAACGCCAGGACCAGCCTTGCGAACAACCATGCGCTTTGGACCATCGCCTTCCATGCGGATTGCGATTTCCTTGATGTTCAAGATGATGTCAGTGACATCTTCGCGAACGCCCGGAATAGACGAGAATTCGTGCAACACGCCGTCGATCTGCACTGCGGTTACCGCAGCACCGCGAAGTGAGGACAGAAGCACGCGGCGCAAACCGTTGCCGAGTGTCAGACCAAAACCACGCTCAAGCGGCTCGGCAACGAACGTTGCCTTGGTCTTTGTGCTACCCGGCTGGAAAGCAACCTTGTTAGGCTTGATTAGATCTTGCCAATTTTTCTGTATCATATGTTCATTCCCTTATCTGCCACCATTCAATCGTGGCACGAGTTGGAAACCGCAGAGGAACCGCATGGTTCATGCAGTGGCGAAATAATTATACGCGACGCTTCTTAGGAGGACGGCAGCCATTGTGTGGAATTGGCGTTACGTCACGGATCGAAGTGATTGTGAAACCAGCAGCCTGCAAAGCACGCAATGCTGACTCACGACCTGAACCTGGGCCCGTAACTTCAACTTCAAGAGTGCGCATACCGTGCTCTTGAGCCTTCTTTGCAACATCTTCCGCAGCCATCTGAGCGGCAAACGGGGTGGACTTACGTGAGCCCTTGAAACCCTGCGCACCGGCTGACGACCAAGCAATGCAGTTGCCTTGGGCGTCTGTGATTGTGATCAGCGTGTTGTTGAATGTCGAGTTGACATGCGCAACGCCGGTCGAGATATTTTTACGTTCGCGACGGCGAACTTTAGCGGCTTCCTTGGCCATGATGATCCTTTCAACGATCTCTACGCCGCCGTAATTCCAGCGGCTCCACCTAAGAGGCGAGTAGCGAATAGAGAACACCGAATAGAATGATAAACCCTATTCGCTATTCGCGACTTCGCTATTCGCTCCAAATTACTTCTTCTTACCTTGGATGGCCTTTGCAGGGCCCTTGCGGGTACGGGCGTTCGTGCTGGTACGCTGACCACGCACTGGAAGACCCTTACGATGGCGCAAACCACGGTAGCAGCCCAAATCCTGCAAACGCTTGATGTTCATAGACACTTCGCGGCGCAGATCACCCTCAACCTGATAGTCACGGTCGATGGTTTCGCGGATTTGAAGCACTTCGGCATCTGTCAACTGATTGACGCGGCGCTCGGCTGGAATACCAACCTTTGATACGATCTCTGAAGCGAACTTCGGACCGATGCCGTGAATATATTGTAGCGCGATGATGACGCGCTTAGCTGTGGGTATGTTTACACCGGCAATACGTGCCATGTTTTACTCTCCATGTATGGCTGAAACTTAATCCAGCATTCTGGTTAACCCGCGTCCGGTGGAGACCGGCTCATGCGAGGCGCATCTTTAGACGTGGCAAGCCACACCCTCCAACACTATTATAGGATGCGCCGCTATAAGGCCGCCCCCCCTGTTCGTCAACTCATAAAACTGATCTATTTTAACTCTGCTTAAACCGCAGCAAGAATTGCGCCGATAGATTTAGTTACATCGTCCATAGATGCCATTCCATCAACTGTCTTTAGAAGACGCTTGGCGTGGTAATAACCAGTCAAAGGTGCAGTCTTCTTGTAATATTCACGAAGTCGCTCTTCGAAAACGTCTGCATTGTCATCCTTGCGAACCGGCGATCCCGCAGCAAGCGCATCTTGCGCACGCTTAACGATACGTCCGACCAATGCACGATCATCCACAATAAGTTCAATGACGACATCCAAAGCATTACCCTTTTGTGCCAGCATCACCTCTACGCAATCAGCCTGCACAAGCGTGCGCGGATAACCATCAAGGATAAAGCCCTTAGCGCAATCGGGAGCATCCAGACGCTCCGAAACTATGGCGTTGACGACCTCATCGGAGACAAGCTCGCCGGAATCCATTACAGCCTTGGCGCGCTTGCCAACATCGCTGCCTGCCTTTACGGCGGCCCTAAGCATATCACCTGTAGAAAGTTGAGGAATGCTATACTTGGCAACCAAACGTTCAGCCTGCGTCCCCTTGCCCGCCCCCGGCGGCCCTAACAGTATTAAATTCATCGCCCCCTCTTTCCACCACGTAACTTCGACTTCTTGATAAGCCCTTCATACTGGTGCGCAATCAAATGCCCCTGCATCTGTGCGACAGTATCAAGCGTAACACTGACAACGATAAGCAGTGACGTACCGCCAAGGTAGAAAGGAACACCCGTTGAAGCAATTAAGAACTCTGGCAACAGACAAACGAGTGTCATATAAAGCGCGCCTATAACAGTTATACGAGTTAGAACATAATCAATAAATTCAGCAGTTCTTTCACCCGGACGGATACCCGGGATAAACCCGGAATGCTTCTTCAATTGATCTGCAGTGTCCTTCGGGTTAAAAACTATAGCTGTATAAAAGAATGCAAAGAACATTATGAGTGCGGCGTATGTAATCATATAAAGCGGACGTCCGTGCCCAAGAGAGGTAAGAACAGTGGACGCCCATTCCGGAAGTGTTGCCTGATTGGCAAACCCTGCGGCAGTTGCAGGCAAAAGCAACAGGGAAGACGCGAAAATCGGTGGAATAACCCCTGCGGTATTAAGCTTCAATGGTAGATGCGAAGTATCCCCTTGAAACATCTTATTGCCAACTTGTCGCTTTGGATATTGGATTAACAGACGGCGCTGGGCGCGTTCCATAAATACAATGAAAGCCACAAGCCCAACAGCCAAAATCAAAATCGCCAAAATTAGACCGGTAGACAATGCGCCCGTGCGACCAAGTTCCAGAGTCCCGGAGATAGCATGAGGCAAGTTTGCAACAATACCTGCGAAAATAATCAACGACGTTCCATTGCCAATTCCGCGAGCCGTAATCTGCTCACCAAGCCACAACAAAAACATCGTGCCACCGACCAAGGATATAACAGTAGATATCCGGAAGAACATGCCGGGATCTACAACAATACCGTTGCTGTGCTCCAGGCCAACTGAAATGCCGTAAGCCTGAATTGTACCCAACAACACAGTCCCGTAACGGGTGTACTGGTTGATTATCTTGCGGCCTTGCTCACCATCTTTTTTCAACTGTTCCAAAGTCGGAATGACGGACGTCATAAGCTGAATAATAATGGATGCAGAAATGTAAGGCATAATGCCAAGTGCAAAAATCGCCATGCGGCTGACAGCACCGCCAGAGAACATATTAAAAAGTCCAAGCACACCGGTGCTTTGACGATCAAAAGCCTGAGCGAGTGCTTCGGGATTTATGCCCGGCAGCGGAATGTACGTCCCAAGACGAAACACCAAAAGAGCACCGAGCGTAAACCAAATACGCTTCTTGAGCTCTTCAGCCTTGCTGAAAGACGAAAAATTAAGATTAGAGGCAAATTGTTCGGCAGCTGATGCCATGGGAACTCTCCGGAATCATTGCCGCCGGATGGGCAGCCTTCTGCCGAGATAGGACTCCGGGGCCAAACATGCAAGCGGCGGCTTGTCGCCGCCACCGTTATTATCATTCAGACACAGCAACTTCGGGAAGCTTGATGCTCCCGCCGGCAGCCACGATCTTTTCAATAGCGGCCTTCGACGCGCCATCAGCAACGATTTCAACGTTTGACCTCAAATCGCCATCGGAAAGGATGCGAACGCCGTCCTTGACCTTACGAATGATGCCAGCGGCACGCAGTGTTTCCATCGTTATGGCAACAGATGCATCAAGCTTCTTAGCATCGATAGCAATTTGGATGCGACCAACGGAAACAGTGTTGAAGTCTTTGGAATTGATGTTGTTAAAACCGCGTTTTGGCAAACGACGGTAAATTGGCATCTGACCGCCTTCAAAGCCGTTGATTGCAACGCCAGAACGAGACTTTTGCCCCTTTACGCCGCGACCACCAGTCTTACCCTTGCCGGAACCAATACCACGACCCAAACGCTTGCGCGAATGGGTAGCGCCATCAATGTCATTCAATTCATTGAGTTTCATGTGAATACTCCTTGCAATCAAGCCTCGCCCAAAACACGGACGAGATGTTGCACCTTAGCCACCATGCCGCGAGTGGAAGACGTATCTTCCAGCGTGGACTTACGGTGAAGCTTGTTCAAACCGAGGCCAATCAGCGTAGCACGCTGTTCGCTCGGACGACGGGTCGGGCTACCAATCTGTTCGACAGTGAAAGTCGCGCCCTTCTTCGTATCAGCCATTTTTATGGTCCTAACTATTCAGAGCTTAGTCTTCAGTGCCGACGATATCACGACGGCGGGCCTGAAGAGTTGCGTATTTCATACCACGTTGAGCAGCAATATCTTTCGGATGAACCTGATGCTTCAAAGCATCAAATGTCGCACGAACCATGTTGTAAGGGTTCGATGAACCCATTGACTTGGTCACAACGTCAGCCACACCGAGCGCTTCAAACACAGCACGCATTGGACCGCCGGCGATAATGCCCTTACCGGCAGGGGCCATACGGATAATAACGCGTCCAGCACCATGGCGACCCTCTGTATCGTGATGCAGAGTACGACCGGAGCGCAACGGCACGAAAATCAACTCGCGCTTTGCAGCTTCAGTTGCCTTACGAATGGCTTCCGGCACTTCGCGTGCCTTACCATGACCAAAACCAACACGACCCTTTTGATCGCCAACAACAACAAGCGCAGCAAAACCAAAGCGACGACCGCCCTTAACAACTTTTGCCACACGGTTAATGTGAACCAGCTTATCTATGAACTCGCTATCGCGCTCTTCACGATCGCGACCGCGATCATCGCGGTTCCGTTCCTTTTGTGGTGCCATATTCCTTAATCCTTATTTTTTTCCGGAAGCACGGGGTTGATATTTAGAAGCTGAGACCCGCTTCGCGGGCAGCTTCTGCCAATGCCTTGACCCGGCCATGGAATATGTAGGCTCCACGGTCAAAAACAACTTCCTGTACGCCAGCCTTAACAGCACGTTCTGCAACGAGCCTGCCAACAGCAGTAGCGGCAGCAGTGTCAGCACCAGTCTTCAATGACTTCAAGTCGGTGTCGAGGGTGGATGCAGACGCCAATGTATGGCCCTTCACATCATCGATGATCTGAGCATAAATGTTCTTTGAAGAACGATGTACTGACAAACGAAGGCGGCCGTAAGCGACTGCCTTAACCTGTTTGCGCACGCGACTAGCACGGCGCACAAGCGTTTCTTTAGACGATGCCATAGCCCGTATTCCTTACTTCTTCTTGCCTTCTTTGCGCACAACGCGCTCCCCAGCGTAGCGAATACCCTTGCCCTTGTAAGGCTCAGGACCACGATAGTCGCGAATTTCTGCAGCAACCTGACCGACCTTTTGCTTGTCGATACCGTTGATAACGATTTCAGTTGGCTTTGGAATAGTTACAACAATGCC
>JAYSWX010000155.1:0-38442 GCA_043717855.1 Phyllobacterium sp. | reverse complement strand
GTTAAAAGCGCACGGCGTTGAAGTGAAGTATGCCATTCATCCGGTCGCGGGCCGTATGCCTGGTCACATGAATGTGCTCTTGGCCGAAGCCAATGTATCTTACGACGATGTGTTTGAACTTGATGAAATCAATGGTGAGTTTGCATCCGCTGACGTGGCCTATGTCATTGGCGCAAACGACGTTACCAACCCCGCCGCGCGCGATGACAAGACGTCTCCGATTTATGGAATGCCGATTTTAGATGTGGATAAGGCGGCGACCTGCCTCTTCGTCAAGCGCTCAATGGCATCGGGTTATGCGGGTATCGACAATTCCCTGTTCTATAAAGAGGGAACGATGATGCTGCTTGGCGATGCCAAGAAGATGACGGATGATATTGTTAAGGCGTTGGAAGACTGATGCAAGATCAGCCGTTAAAATTGAAAACCCGCCTTGCGCGGGTTTTTTATTGCTTTGGCAGAGCGTGCAAAACTTTTGATGTGAAAGATTTTATCCGCGCAGGCGTTGGCTTTTCAGCTGAATAAAATGACAGCATTTGGAACTTGGCTCGCGGGGCACAAAGGCCGAAGATAGCTGTCTTCAAAATGCGGCGTACGGGACGGCGCAACACAAACCAATCTACCCACCAGGGCGAACCAAGTGTGGTGATAATCAGGATGGATTTCAGATTGGTTAGTTTTGGCCTGATTGGCCCAAAATCGCTGGCGTGGTCAAACGCAATGGTAGGTGCGAATGTACGGTCTATCCACCCTTTCAATATCGCCGGCAGGCCGTACCACCATGTTGGAAACACCAATATCAAAATGTCAGCCTCTGAAAGGCGTTGTCCGTAGCCACTTATCAAAGTGAGTTCTGGAATGGCAGCGTAGTAGTTTGCCCGTTCGGCTTGTGTGAGCGAGGGCGTGAAATTTTCCTCGTAGAGATCAAGCCGATCGACATCGATCCCGCGTGACGTGAGTGCGTTATGAACGCTATCAGCGAATGTACGGCTAAGACTGGTGCCACCAGGATGAGCAAGAACTAGGAGCGCTTTCGCCATTGCTTCAATAGCATTATTGCGCCGGAGCGGCAGGCGCAGCGCCCGCCACACGATCCGGTTGGCCGCGCGTGCGGGCAAGACCCTCTTGCGCCGGACCATAGCTAGGGTCGAGAATCGCTGCGCGTTGATAGGACTTTACAGCCTTCTTGAACTCGCCCTTTTGCTCATAAACCAGCGCTTGGTTGGCCCAGCTTTCGGCCAACTTATCATTCAGCTTGATGGCTTGATTGAAATCGGCAAACGCATTTTCAATGCTGCCCAATGCCAGATAGGAAATGCCACGGCCATTATATGGCTCCGGCGCTTCCGGATCGAGCGAGATGGCTGTTGAGAAATCGCTGATGGCATAATCATGCTGCTTGCGCGTTTGATAAATTAAGCCACGGTTATGGTAGGCGCGCGGATCGGTGGTGTCCAAGCTGATCGCTTGCTGGAAGTCGTTGAACGCTTCGTTGACGCGACCTGCTTTGCGATAGAGATTGCCACGGCCGATGTAGGCGGCATCATATTTCGGATTGATTTGAATGGCGCGGTTATAGTCGCTGGCCGCATTGCCAAGATCGCCAAGGAAACGATAAATTAGCGCACGGTTGGCATAGGCCTGATAAAAATCCGGCTTTAATTGCAGTGACTGATTGAAATCCGACAGCGCTTCATTGTAGCGTCCGGCACGGCCAAGAGCCGCGCCGCGCACATTATAGCCGTTTGGATCCTGCGGGTTTTGCGAAATAACATCAGTCAGCGAGGCAATATTGCTGCTTGAGCCTTCGGCGCGGTCAATTGATGTGGCGATTTCGCCACCGGGATTTGAAACGCAAGCTGCCAGCGCAATGGTCGAGGCCACGAAAGCGAATCTCATGATTGCTGCGGGGCGAAGTGCGATGGACGTTGCGTTTATCATTCAAAATTCCCTGACCCGAATGTTAGTCTATACGAATATTTTTGTGCGCCATAAATAGAAAAAAGGTGGACGCAACAAAGTTGCTCCACCCCTATGATTTAATACCGACTAAAAAGCGGCAGATTAGCTGCGCGGTGCCGCTGTCTTTTCAACAATCGGCTTAACGGCGATCAGGCCTTCGCGCTGGGCGCGCTTGCGAGCCAACTTGCGTGTGCGGCGAATGGCTTCCGCCTTTTCGCGGGCGCGCTTTTCGGATGGTTTTTCAAATGCGCCGCGCATCTTCATTTCGCGGAAAACGCCTTCGCGCTGTAACTTCTTCTTCAAAGCGCGAAGCGCTTGGTCAACATTGTTATCACGAACGAGTACTTGCACGAACAATCCAGCCTTTCAAAGCATTGAAACTAAATGATATTTACGGAAAACAAGTTCCCGTCGCGGCGGTTTCCCGTCGCAAGCTGGGCGCTGACTAGCAGAATCGAGTTTGCGTGTCGAGAGGGAATTGAATTTTAAGCGGGGAGGGAGGCAAAACTGCGCTGGATATTTGTGTAATAACTTTCACCATTCACGTGATTAAGCCACCGAGCTTATCCTAAAACGCAATCTTCGTATGGATTTCGTCATATCTCATGTGAAGCCCCTGCGTGCCACGCTGAATCAAACCTGCATTTTCCAGCGCCTCAACATCTTCATGCACACGCTTGTAATCACGGCTCAAAGTGCGGGCCAATGCCGCGACGCTGGCCTCGGGATGGGTATGAAGATGACGCAAGAGTTCAAATCTTTTTGTGGTCATGACGGAAGTCAGTGCATCCCACGAACTGAATGTTACATGCTCCTGTGGTTCGAATGGACCGGCTTCTGCATTCGCAATGGCTTCGAGTACGCGGCGTTTGGTATCCGCGAAAGTCCCACCGACGTGAATTTCCACTTTTGTCATGATTATTCTCCACGCTCTTTGTTCATGTCTGCTTCAAAATCATTCAATAAATCTACTACAGATGAAAATGTGTATGGCAATTCGACTGTGCGGTAATGGCGATGATCGCCTTTGCCCCGTTCGTTGTCATATCCAATAATCCGCTCTCCGCTTGTGCCGTAAAACAGGCGATACTTATATGCGTGTGTAGTAGGTGGAACATTCGTCGGTGTTTTCCAGATAACCACTTCCGAAAAATAGCCATCGTCATATAAAACTTTATCGCGAATGATTAGCCTAGCCTTCATGAGGATAGGATGACATATTATTTTTATGGCGTCAAATGCCATAGATAATTATTGTCTTCCTGTATTGCCACCAGCCCCACAAGATCTCCCTTCATTCGCTTTTCCGTCACACATCGTCGCAATATGTCGTGCGCACTTGGCATTGCATTGGCTAGTGGTAAGACTAACTATCGCGCGATATCGCATTTCGTTTTTCATAAGGCATTGCCCATGCGTAAATATTCGGTTTTTGCTCTCGCCCGTGAGGCCATGCGTGCTCATAAGGGCTGGGATAAGCAATGGACCTTTCCGGAGCCTAAGGCATCTTATGATGTGATTATCGTTGGCGCGGGCGGGCACGGGCTGGCGACGGCCTATTATCTGGCCAAGGAACACGGCATTACCAATGTGGCGGTGCTGGAAAAGGGCTGGCTGGGCGGCGGCAATACGGGCCGCAACACTACGATTATCCGCTCGAACTATCTCTATGACGAATCAGCGGGCATTTATGACCATGCGGTGAAACTGTGGGACGGACTGTCTCAAGACCTCAATTATAATGTGATGTATTCCGCGCGCGGCGTGATGATGCTGGCGCACAATGTGCATGACTGCCAAGTGCTCAAACGCCATGTTCACGCCAATCGTTTGAATGGCATCGACAATGAATGGCTGACGCCGGAGCAGGCGAAAGAATTTTGCCCGCCGCTGAATATCGCGGCGTCGGCGCGCTACCCTGTCGTTGGCGCAACATTGCAGCGGCGCGGCGGCACGGCTCGCCACGATGCGGTTGCCTGGGGCTATGCCCGCGCGGCGGCAGATCGCGGTGTGGATATTATTCAAAACTGCGAAGTGACCGGCATTCGCCGCGAGGCGGATGGTTCGGTTTCCGGCGTGGAAACCTCCAAGGGCTTTATTGGCGCGAAGAAAGTTGGCGTTGTTGCCGCTGGCCACACATCAGTGCTGATGGAAATGGCGGGCGTTCGTATGCCGCTGGAAAGCTATCCGCTGCAAGCGCTGGTGTCGGAGCCGGTGAAGCCGGCGTTCCCGTGCGTGGTTATGTCCAACACGGTCCACGCCTATATCTCTCAGTCGGACAAGGGCGAACTGGTTATCGGCGCGGGTACGGACCAATATGTGTCTTACTCGCAAACTGGCGGTCTGCACATTTTGAACCATACGCTGGACGCGATTTGCGAAATGTTCCCGATGTTTGGCCGCATGAAAATGTTGCGCTCATGGGGCGGCATTGTGGATGTCACGCCGGATCGTTCGCCGATTTTGGCCAAAACGCCTGTGAAAGGGCTTTATGTCAACTGCGGTTGGGGCACGGGCGGCTTTAAGGCAACGCCGGGCTCCGGCAATGTGTTTGCGCATACGATAGCACGCGACGAGCCGCACAAGATCAACGCACCGTTCACGCTGGAGAGATTCAGGACTGGGCGGCTGATTGACGAAGCGGCGGCTGCCGCGGTGGCGCATTGATGGGATCGCATGGAATGGCCGAGCACAGAAATGAAGTAATTAATATTGAACAAAAGCTATCCATGTTTTCAGAGCATTGGTCGCCAAAAGTTATTGCCAACTATAATGCTAATGAGATCATGGTGGTGAAGTTGGAGGGCGAGTTCAATTGGCATTCGCATCCCGACACGGATGATTTCTTTTTTGTCATCAAGGGCCGTCTTCGCATTCAACTGCGCGATGGTGACGTGGTTTTGAACCCGGGTGAAATGTATGTTGTCCCGCGCGGCGTTGAACATTGCCCTTTCGCTGAAGAAGAAACTCATTTGCTACTTATCGAGCCAGCCGGCACACCCAACACTGGCGATGCAGCGACGGCTGCTTCTAAGCCAAGAATTTGAACCAAGAGTTCAAGCAAGGTAAAATAGATGCTTTTGATCCGTTGTCCCTATTGTGAAGAAGAGCGTCCGGAGCTGGAATTCCGCAACGTGGGCGAGGCGCATGTTGCGCGCTCGTCTGATTTGGCGAATGTGTCTGACGAGGACTTTGAAAAGTTTCTCTATATTCGCGAAAATCCGAAGGGCGTGAACTATGAGCGCTGGCGTCATATTCATGGCTGCGGGCGGTTTTTCAACGCAGTGCGCCATACGGTTTCAGACAAATTTTTGATGGTTTATAAGGCTGGTGAGCCCAAGCCTGCGTTGGATGGGTCGGTTCCGGCCAACCCTGCCAAGGCACCCAAAGCTAAAAAGGGAGATGCGGCATGAGTGGAGCTAACCGCATTGCCGGCAAGGGCACGTTGACGCCGGCCAAAACCGTTCGCTTCATTTTTGACGGGCAGAGCTACACTGGGCTTGAAGGCGATACGCTCGCCTCAGCATTGCTGGCCAATGGCGTGCATCTCGTCGGGCGCTCGTTCAAATATCACCGTCCGCGCGGATTTCTGGGCGCGGGTCCGGAAGAGCCGAATGCGCTGATGGAAATTTCGCGTGATAGCGTGCGCCGCCAGCCAAATGTGCGGGCCACCTGTCAGGAACTTTATGACGGGCTGATGGCATCGTCGCAAAACCGCTGGCCTTCGCTGACGTTCGATGTGGGCGCGGTGAATTCGCTGGGTTCGCCATTTTTTGCGGCTGGTTTTTACTACAAAACTTTCATGTGGCCGAAGTTTGCGTGGAAGAAAATCTACGAACCATTCATCCGCCGTGCAGCCGGCCTTGGCGTTGCGCCGACGGAAGCTGATACGGACCACTACGCCAACCGCTTCGTGCATTGTGATGTACTGATTGTTGGTGGCGGGCTGGCTGGTTTGCTGGCGGCGAAGGCGGCAGGTGAGGCGGGCAAGGATGTTATTCTTGTTGATGAACAGCCTGCACTTGGCGGCGCTCTGAAGCATGAGGCTGATATTACCGTGGATGGCAAGTCCGGCGCCGCGTTCGCTATCGAAATCACCGCCGCCTTGGCAGTCATGGACAATGTGCGGGTTCTCACGCGCACGACGGCCTTTGGTTATTATGCGCAAAATATGGTGGCGATGGCCGAGCGTGTGACTGAGCATCTTGCCAATCCTGATGCAGCATTGCCGCGTGAGCGTCTGTGGCAAGTTCGCGCAGCCAAGGTCATTCTGGCAACTGGCGCGATTGAGCGCCATATGGTGTTTGCAGAAAATGATCGCCCCGGCGTGATGCTGGCATCGGCTGGCCGCACATATTTGAATCAATATGGCGTCGCCGTTGGCCGCCGCGTCGGCATTTATACCGCCAATGACAGTGCTTATGCGGTGGCGTTTGAACTGAAAGCGGCTGGCATTGATGTGCCGGCGATTGTGGATGTTCGCGCCGATGTTAGCGATGAGTTGCTGGCGAAGGCCAAGGAGCTCGGCATTGAGGTGCTGGCTAACCACGGCGTTGTGAAAGCTGGTGGCCGTCTTCGTGTAACTTCAATGCATGTCCAGCCAAACCCTGGCGGAGCCAAGCGCGAGATTGCGATTGATGCGCTTTTGAATAGCGCTGGCTGGACGCCATCGGTGCATTTGTGGTCACAGTCGCGTGGCAAGCTCATTTTTGACGATGCGCGCGGCATCTTTGTGCCGGGCGAGGCGGCGCAAGATGTTGTGTCCATCGGTGCTTGCAACGGCACAGAAGATTTGTCCACACTCGTCATCGAAGCCATCGCGGCGGGCGGCAAGGGCAAGGCTCCGAAAGTTTCCGGCGGCTCAGTTTCCGTTGGCATGTCGGGCTCTGCGCTGGGCGCGGGGCCGGATGATACGGTCAAAGCGTTCGTCGATTTCCAGAACGATGTAACGGCCAAGGACATTCGCATGGCGGTGCGCGAGGGGATGCACTCTATTGAGCATGTCAAGCGCTTCACCACCAATGGCATGGCGTCAGATCAGGGCAAGACATCGAATATGCACGGGCTGGCGATTGCTGCCGAGGCGCTGGGCAAGCCGATTCCGCAGGTTGGTCTCACCACCTTCCGCGCGCCTTATACGCCAGTGGCTTTCGGCACGATTGTGAACCATGCCAAGGGGCCATTGTTTGACCCGACACGGCGCACGGCGATGCACGATAGCGCTGCTAAAATGGGCGCTGTGTTTGAGGATGTGGGCACATGGAAACGTGCGTGGTATTTCCCGCTGGCGGGCGAAACCATGCACCAAGCGGTGGACCGCGAGTGCAAAAACGTGCGTACCAATGCTGGCATGTTTGATGCCTCCACACTGGGCAAGATTGAGGTGGTCGGTCCGGATGCGGCGAAGTTCCTCAACATTCTCTATACCAACTCGTGGGACAAGCTAGGCGTCGGGCGCTGCCGCTATGGCATCATGCTGCGCGAGGATGGCTTCATTTATGATGACGGCGTGGTTGGCCGCATTGCCGAAGATCGTTTCCATGTGACGACGACTACCGGCGGCGCGCCGCGCGTGATGGCGCACATGGAAGACTATCTGCAAACTGAGTTTCCGGACTTTAATCTCTGGCTGACATCGACGTCTGAAGAGTGGGCGGTTATCGCCGTGCAGGGACCGAAGGCGCGCGAAATTATTGCGCCGTTTGTGACTGGCATGGATATGTCGAACGAAGCCTTCCCGCACATGAGCGTGCGTGAATGCCAGTTTATGGGTGTACCTTGCCGCCTGTTCCGCATGACGTTTGCGGGCGAACTGGGTTTCGAAGTGAACGTGCCTGCGAACTACGGCCAAGCGGTGTGGGATGCGATTTATGCCCACAGCGCGCCTATGGGGCTTGCGCCTTATGGCACAGAAGCGATGCACATTTTGCGCGCTGAAAAGGGCTATATTATTGTCGGCCAAGATACTGACGGCACTGTGACGCCGCAGGATGCTGGTCTTTCATGGGCGATTGCCAAGTCGAAGCCGGATTTCGTTGGTATTCGCGGGCTAAAGCGTGTTGATCTTGTGGCTCCGGGGCGCAAGCAGCTTGTCGGCCTCAAGACCAAAGATCCGAAGACGGTTTTGGAAGAGGGCGCGCAAATTGTGCTTGATCCGAACCAGCCAATTCCGATGAAAATGGTTGGCCACGTCACATCATCCTACTGGTCGGAAAACTGTGACCGTTCCATTGCCATGGGCCTTGTGGCTGGCGGCTTTGAGAAAATGGGCCAGACGGTTTTCATCCCGATGCCGGACCGTGTGATTGAAGCTGAAATCTGCGATGCTGTATTCTATGACAAAGAAGGGGGCCGGATAAATGTCTGAGCTCAACATCAAATCCCGCCAGCCGCTGGATGGCCGTATTGCCGCCTTTGGCGCTGCCGCGTTATCGCCCGCCGCGCCTGCATCCCGTCTTTCGCTGCGGGCGCGGCCTGATGCTGTTGCCGCACTTTCCAAGGCTCTGGGCATCGCGCTACCGGTAAAGCCAAAGACCAGCACCATATCCGGCACACGCACGGCCTTTTGGCTCGGCCCTGATGAATGGCTGATTTTGGACGATGCGGGTAAAGACATGGTGGCGGAATGCACCAAGGCAAAAGTGCTGTGCTCACCCGTTGATGTGTCGCAGCGCAATACGGCTGTGATGGTAATGGGTGCAAATGCGGAAGGCACGTTGTCCGCTGGTTGCCCGCAAAACCTATCGCTGGGTGTGTTTCCCGTTGGTGCCGTCTCGCGCACGCTGCTTGGCAAAATCGAGGTGATTATATATCGCAAAGACCGTCAAGTTTTCCGCGTGGAATGCTGGCGCTCGTTTTCGGATTATATGTTTACATATTTGTCCGATGCGGCACGGGATAGCGTGGCTTAGGTTGCTACTTCACGTTGGTGTGCTAGTTTGATTTTTGCGACCAATGTGGATCTGTTATGCAATTCGAATGGAAAGAGCGGTTTGAGTCCCTAAGGGAAGTAGGCGAATATTTTAGCCGAATTCCTGAATTTGAGGAATATGGCAGGTACTGTCTTTATCGGGAAAAGGGCTTGCGAAAAGACGCGATGGCGGCCTTAAACGCATACATCCAAAATTGTCGAACTCACTCAATTGCTATGCAGCGCCTAATAGCTACTAAACTCTGCACCTCACACGAAGCTGATCCAAATTGCTTTCAATATAATCACACATTGATGCCCAAACCTTTGACAAGGTATTTGTTGGAAATTGTTGGAAAATGGAACGACGAAGATAATTCTGATCCTATTCGATGGCATTGGTTAGGGGGCTTGAGTGGCGATCCAGATTTCGTAATCCGTGGACTGGAGATTCATCCAAATGATGAAACACTCTTATTGCGATTAATTCATTCGCATTTGAACTATGTAAATTATCAAATGCACCATGTTCAAGACGGGGGATTTATTGGCTCAACTGATGACGCGTCGTCTAACATTGCATTTTTAAGTGAACAGGCAATGAGGCTACCAGCAGGGGGCAAAAAGCATAAAGTTCTTGGCGAACTTAAGTGCCACAAAGCTCTCCTTGCCGCGTGGATTGAGTATTCGGAAACAAAGCTTTCAACGTCATTCCCCAAGTGGTGCCGCCAGGTGGGCTACGAGTTTGAATTTCACGAATCTTACTATTTGTGAGCTCACCTGTCACTAATCGCCCATTTCCACCACAGCCAGCGCCAGCCAGGTTGCCTTCAGCGCCGGGCTGATCGACCCTTCGATTTCCAGCGCCACTTCATATGTATTGAGCACACGGCCGGATTTGCGGATATCGGCGTTCGCGAGCTTAAAGCGCGCACGGACTCGTGCGCCTGATTTTACGGGGGTGAGAAAGCGCAGTTTATCGAAACCGTAGTTAATGCCCATAGTCGCGCCGACAATGCCGGGCAGGGCTTCATAGGCCAGCGTAGACAGGAGCGATACGGTAAGAAAACCGTGCGCGATTGTTCCACCAAAAGGGGCATCGGCTTTTGCCCGTTCGGGGTCCACATGGATGAACTGGTGGTCATCGGTGGCGTCGGCGAAACGGTTTATCATGTCTTGGCTGACCACGCGCCATTCAGACAGGCCGATTTCAGTTCCAATTGCTGCGCGCAACTCATCTAAGGTTAGAGGTGGTTTCATATGTCCGGCCCACTGTGCTTATAGAGTTAGCAAATGCGGCAATCCGTTGATTTTGTCCAGACTTGTTGCGCCTTTCGCGTAAGCCATTTGCCGTCTTGGTAAAGGCGACCGAAAGTACAATTTCCTATGAAAATAGTTCCGTGCAATCTTCACTTAACATCTGGGAGGATTGTTGTTTGGAAATAAGTGGCGAATATGAAATTGCCGCACCGCGTGCGCGAGTCTGGACTCTGTTAAATGATCCTGCGGTGCTGAAAGAATGCATCCCCGGCTGCCAAGAGTTGACTGCGGACGATGAAAATTCGTTTACGGCAACGGTCGTTCTGAAAATTGGTCCTATCAAGGCGAAGTTCAATGGCGAGGTGACCCTGTCCGATAAGGTTGCGCCTGAGAGCTATACGATCACTGGCGAAGGCAAGGGCGGTATTGTCGGCTTTGCCAAGGGGGCCGCTAAAGTTCATTTGGCCGAGCACGATGGTGCAACAACACTTATCTACAATGTGAATGCGGATGTGGGGGGCAAGATTGCCCAGCTTGGTGCGCGGCTCATCGTTTCCACATCAAAGAAACTAGCCGACGAATTTTTTGGCAAGTTTGCAGATATTGCGGGTGCGCCCGCGACCTAGATCGAAAAATTACACATACATGAGGAGGAACATGAATGTCGAAGATTGAATTAAATATTAATGGCCGCAAAGTGGCTGGAGACATCGAAGACCGGACGCTGCTTGTGCAGTTTATCCGCGAAAACGCCTTGCTTACCGGAACACACGTTGGCTGTGATACATCACAGTGCGGCGCGTGCGTTGTGCATGTCGACGGCAAGGCAGTGAAGTCCTGCACCATGCTTGCCGTACAGGCGACCGGCACGAACATAATGACAATCGAAGGCTTGGCTGACGGCGTAACATTGCATCCTGTGCAGGTGGCATTTCATGAAAACCACGGGCTTCAATGTGGTTTCTGCACACCGGGCATGATTATGGCGACCGTCGATATCATCAACCGCCATCCGGACGGGCTTGATGAAGCAACGGTGCGCGCGGAGCTTGAAGGCAATATCTGCCGCTGCACCGGCTATCACAACATCGTCAAATCGGTGCTCGATGCATCGAAGAAAATGAACAAAGGTAGGGCGAAGAAAGCGGCGTGAGAAGTGAATAGGGAGTAGCCAATAGCGAGTAGGTTTTTGAACCCTCGCGCAGCGCCTCTCCCGAACTATTCGCTACTCTCTATTCGCTATACGCCCCTGTGAGGAGGAAACTATGGGTATTGAAGGAATTGGCGCCAGTGTTTTGCGCAAAGAAGACAAGCGCTTCATCACCGGCAAGGGTCGCTATACAGATGATATGACTGTGCCGGGGATGAAACATGCGCATTTCGTGCGCTCGCCGCACGCATTTGCCGACATCAAGAAAATTGACATTAAAAAGGCTCAAGAGATGCCGGGCGTTATCGGTGTTCTGACAGGCAAAGAACTTAAAGCCGATGGGATTGGTAATATTATCTGCGGTTGGATGATCCACTCTAAAGACGGAACGCCAATGCGCATGGGAGCATGGTCACCGCTGGCAGTGGATACTGTGCGCTATGTTGGCGATGCTGTTGTCGTGGTTGTCGCTGATACCAAGGCGCAGGCGCGGGATGCTGCCGAGCAGGTGAACATTACTTACAAAGTAAAGAAGGGCGTGGCTTCCGCCGTTGATGCGCTTAAAGCCGATGCGCTGCAGCTACATCCGGAAGCACCGGGTAATCTGATTTTCGATTGGGAATTGGGCAATGGCGCCGAAGTAGAAGCGGCATTTAAAATCGCCGCCCATGTGACTAAGCTCGATATTGTGAACAATCGCCTTGTGCCAAACCCGATGGAGCCGCGCGCGGCGCTGGGTCTTTATGATGCGGCGGAAGAGCATTATACCTGTTGGACCACATCGCAGAACCCGCATCTTGCGCGCTTGGTGATGAGTGCGTTTTACAATGTTGCGCCGGAAAATAAGCTGCGTGTTATTGCACCCGATGTTGGCGGCGGCTTTGGTTCCAAGATCTATATCTATCCGGAAGAAATCGTCTGCCTCTGGGCATCGAAGAAAACCGGTGTTCCGGTGAAATGGAATTCAGATCGCACTGAGGCATTTTTGACGGACGCGCATGGCCGCGATCACGTAACGCACGCTGAAATCGCGCTGGATAAGGACAATAAGATACTGGCCCTGAAGACCGACACAATCGCCAACCTTGGCGCTTACATGTCGCTATTCTCGTCCGTGACGCCTACTTATCTTCACGCAACGCTTTTGTCCGGGCAGTATAATATTCCGGCAGTTCACTGCAATATGCGCACTGTCTACACCAACACAGCGCCAGTTGATGCGTATCGCGGTGCAGGTCGGCCTGAGGCAACTTACACTGTCGAGCGTCTTATCGAAACTGCGGCGCGTGAGCTTGGCATTGATCCGGCGGAACTGCGCCGCAAGAACTTCATCCGCCAATTCCCTCATCAAACGCCGGTCGTACTTTGCTATGACGCCGGTGATTTTGATGTGTCGCTGGATGCTGCCACCAAGGCTGCCAAGTATGACAGCTTTGCCAAGCGTAAAAAGGAAGCTGCATCGCGCGGTATGCTGCGCGGCATTGGTATGAGTTGCTACATTGAGGCTTGCGGTATTGCGCCATCTGCCGCAGTTGGCTCGCTGGGAGCGGGTGTTGGTCTGTGGGAATCGGGTGAAGTGCGGGTGAATGCCGTTGGTACGGTTGAAATCCTCACGGGGTCGCACAGCCATGGTCAAGGCCATGAAACAACATTTGGTCAGCTGGTGTCCGAGCGTTTTGGTATTCCAAGCGGCAATATCTCCGTTATCCATGGTGATACGGACAAGGTGCAAATGGGCATGGGCACATATGGCTCGCGTTCCGGCGCGGTTGGCATGTCGGCCATCGTCAAAGCCTTGGATAAGGTGGAAGCCAAGGCCAAGAAAATTGCTGCCCATTTGATGGAAGCTGACGAGGGCGACATTGTTATTGAAAATGGCGAGCTGAAAGTTGCCGGAACAGACAAAAAAGTGCCGTGGTTCCAAATGGCGCTCGCAGCTTATACCGCGCACAATTTGCCAGCGGGCATGGAGCCGGGCCTCAAAGAAGGCGCGTTCTATGATCCGTCCAACTTCACGTTCCCGGCTGGATGTTACATCTGCGAAGTTGAAGTGGACCCGGAAACCGGCGTCACCAAAATCATCCAGTTTGTTGCTGCCGATGATTTTGGCCGTATCATCAACCCGATGATTGTGGAAGGTCAGGTCCATGGCGGCATCGCGCAGGGAATTGGTCAGGCTATGCTTGAAGGCGCGGTTTATGACAAGTCCGGTCAGCTTTTGACGGCTTCGTTTATGGACTATTGTATGCCGCGTGCCAGCGACTTGCCGAGCTTCCAAGTGTCCACATCGACTACGCTTAGCCCGAGCAATCCGCTTGGTATCAAGGGCTGCGGCGAGGCGGGGGCAATTGGTTCGCCGCCTGCGCTCATCAATGCCATCACAGATGCTATCGGCAATAATAATCTGACAATGCCTGCCACACCGCTTGCGGTTTGGAATGCATTGCAGGCAGCGAAATAAGCGAAGGGAAAGAATTATGTATGAAACGAATTATCATAGGGCTTCCTCTGTCGCCGACGCTGTGAAGCTACTTAAAAAAAGTGAAGACCCGAAAATTCTGGCCGGTGGCATGACGTTGATCCCGACGATGAAGCAGCGCCTCGCTGCGCCCACGGACTTGGTGGATATTGGCCGTATGGCGGATATTCAGGGCGTTAAAGTTAGCGGCAAGACTGTTTCTATTGGCGCGGGAACGACCCACTCTGACGTTGCCAACAATGAGAAACTTGCCAAAGTTTGCCTCGCACTTTGCTCACTTGCCAGCCATATCGGCGATCCGCATGTGCGCAATCGTGGCACAATTGGCGGTTCGATTTCGAATAATGATCCAGCGGCGGATTATCCTTCCGCTATGCTGGCTTTGAATGCGATAATCGTAACCGACAAGCGTTCGATACCAGCGGATAAATTTTTCAAAGGCCTGTTCGAGACGGCTTTGAAGGACGGTGAAGTTGTGACGGCAGTTGAGTTTACCGCTCCGGCAAAAGCTGCTTATTCCAAGTTTCCAAATCCGGCGTCACGCTATGCCATTGCTGGTGTATTCGTGGCCAAGGATAAGGATGGGGTTCGCGTGGCTGTTACCGGTGCTGGCGATGGCGGTGTTTTTCGTCATAAAGGGCTTGAAGCTGCGCTTGATAAGAAGTTCGAAGCGGCTTCAGTTGATGGTGTGAAAGTGGAGACCAAGGGCCTGATGGGTGACATGCACGCCACGCCGGAATATCGTGCGGCGCTCATTAAAGTGATGGCGAAGCGGGCGGTTGCATCTGCAGCCTGACGATTACTGGACAATCAAAAAGCGGGGCCGCAGGGCTCCGTTTTGCATTTTACTTGATCTTGATGCGCTCACTTTTCTGTACGCGGCCCGCCTCATCGGTAAATGTAATCGAGAGCATCTTAGTGCCTTGTTTCACGTTGAGGGTCGCGCGCTTCTCGAAAATTGTGCAATCATTTGGTACGTTGCTATTGTCGCTATTCAAAATAGATACAACAACGGCCTCTTCGTCCGGCTTGCTGGCCTTGAAGCTGCAAAACAAAACTGCAACTCCTATGTTGCCCAGTGAAGCATTGTCTGGCAAAGCAATTATGCGGGCATTGAGTAAAACACGATTAGGACCAATTCGCCTAGCGGTTGATGTAGAGCCTTCGTTTTTGTTTGTGTGGGCAGCCTGTCTGAGAGTTGATATGCTCGCAAAGTTCGTTTTTAACAACATCTTCAACTTGGTAATCATTTGAATACTCCTACACACGTCTTATGATTGAAATATCTTACCAAACGGTAGATAAACATTAGAGCCGACTTACGTTTCAATGTGTAAACTTTTTCCTAATTGACTTTACCCCGGTGATGCTTGAAATCGAAAAATAATTAGGCAAGGTGCAATATACAATGTCCAACAGACTTCTCATCGCTCCATCGGTTCTGGCGTGCGACTTTTCAAAATTGGGAGACGAGGTGGAAGCCGTCATCAGCGCGGGTGCTGATTGGATTCATTTAGACGTTATGGATGGACATTTTGTGCCGAATATCACTTTTGGTCCTCCAATTATCAAAGCGATTCGCTCACGCACCAAGGCAATTTTTGATTGTCATTTGATGATTGCGCCCGCTGATCCATTCCTTGCAGCATTTGCGGATGCGGGCGCTGATATTATTACCGTCCATGCCGAGACTGGGCCGCATCTTGACCGTTCGCTGCAAGCGATTCGAAACTTGGGCAAAAAAGCCGGGGTCTCACTTAATCCTGGAACACCGGAAAGCGTGATAGAATATGTTCTGGACCGCGTTGATCTGATCTTACTTATGACGGTTAATCCCGGTTTTGGCGGGCAGGCATTTATTCCGGCAGTTGTCGAAAAAGTGAAGCGCGTCAAAGCCATGATCGGCGCACGCCCAATCCACATTGAAATCGATGGTGGTGTGACCGTTGAGACTGCGCCGTTGGTGGTGAAGGCCGGCGCTGATGTGCTTGTGGCTGGATCAGCCATTTTTAGCGCTAATGGTGAGGCGGGTTATCGTCAAGCGATTGATGATATCCGTAAGGCTGCGGTTTCTTAAACGCAGCCTAAGCTCACCAGATAAACGCGTCTGTGTCTGTGCGCCTGCCTAGCATCATGCAATCTGCCACCAGTTCCAGCGGCGAGCCGTCCATTTCTGATTTTCCTGATTTCACCAGCGCTGCAAAGCGGGCATAGATTTCTTCATACTCTTCCGACGGCGCGGCAACTGTTTCAACACCGTTGACTGATAGTCGTGTGCCTCCATGCGTAAGATTCAGCTTATGCGTTGCTGTTTCCACATCGATATTCCAGCTTTGCTCGCCCTTTTGGCGCCAGTCAAACTCCGCCGTGAGATCGGCATTGCTGCCGTCTCCACTGCAAAACTGAATGTTCGCCGCAATGGGCGTGAAGCGGTTGGCGGGGGTTAGCAAATCGGCCTTTTCGACGAATATAGGACTTGGCATTATTTCCGTGACAATCGACAGCGCATTTATACCCGGATCAAACACACCAAACCCGCCTGGCTCCCAAATCCAATTTTGGCCCGGATGCCATTGCCACACGCTTTCTTTCCATGAAACATGCAGCCGCGTCACGCGCTGACCGCTAAGCAGGCGCTTGGCTTCAGCCACCGCTTTGTTGAAGCGCGAATGCCATGTTTGAAATACCACCTTGCCGGAAGCGTTAGCGCGGGTTTTCAAATCGGCAAATTCTGAAATGGTTGGTGTCGGCGGCTTTTCCAGCAATAAATGGACGCCAGCGGACAGACATTCCAGTGCGATGCCACGGCGCACGGATGGCGGTGTGCAAATGGCAACTGCATCAAGATCTGCGCCAGCCAGCATTTCTGCAGCTGTCTTGAACGAAGGAACGCCAAGGTTTGACGGGCGCGATGACACAACGGCAGCAAGTTCAAAATCGTTGTTTTTGGAAATGCAGGGCAAGTGTTGATCCAGCGCGATTTTGCCTAGTCCAACAACCCCTATTTTAATTGCCATTTGCCCGTTTCCCACTCTAACAATCAGATGACCCCACATAGCAGAAATGCCAAGCTTTTTGCCAGTGTTGCTCTTGCCTATAGGATAAAATTCGTGAAAAAGCTGAAGCCGGAGGAATTCATTATGACTGGTTTTATTCTCGCCATAGATCAGGGCACCACGTCCACACGCGCTATTGTTTTTGACAAGACTATGCGCCCGATTGGCACCGGCCAGAAGGAATTTACGCAAATTTTTCCGCAAAGCGGGTGGGTGGAACATGACCCCGAAGAAATTTGGGCTACTGTGCTTTTGGCCGTAAAAATGGCGTTGAAAAAGGCAAGCCTTACCGCGTCAGATATTTCGGCCATCGGCATCACCAATCAGCGCGAAACTGTCGTGGTGTGGGATGCTGCCACGGGCAAAGCGGTTCATAATGCCATTGTCTGGCAGGATCGCCGCACATCGGCGCTTTGCCTCAAAATGAAAAAACATGGCCTGGAACCACTTTTCACCAAGAAAACGGGCTTATTGCTTGACCCCTATTTTTCCGGCACGAAGCTTTCCTGGCTATTGGACAAAATTCCCGGGTTGCGCAAACGTGCTGAAAAAGGTGAAGCAAAATTCGGTACGATTGATAGCTTTTTGATCTGGCGTCTAACCGGCGGCAAGGTTCACGCGACGGACGCCACAAACGCTTCGCGCACGCTGATTTATAACATTGCCACCAATGAGTGGGACACTGAGCTTTTGAAGCTGCTGAAAATTCCTGCTGCCATGTTGCCGCAAGTGAAGGACTGCGCGGCGGATTTTGGCGTTACAGATGCCAAATTATTCGGCGCGGCCATTCCAATTTGCGGCGTGGCGGGCGATCAGCAAGCGGCGATGGTGGGGCAGGCGTGCTTTGAGCCGGGCATGATGAAATCGACATACGGTACCGGCTGCTTTGCCCTGATGAACACCGGCACGGACATGGTGCGATCGAAAAACCGGTTGCTGACGACGATTGGCTTTCGCCTTGGCGGCAAGACAACCTACGCTCTGGAGGGCTCTATCTTTATGGCAGGCGCGGCTGTTCAATGGCTGCGCGATGGTTTGAAAATTATCAAGACGGCGTCCGAAACCGGCACATTGGCGCAAAGCGCTGATCCGACACAGGATGTCATCGTTGTGCCCGCCTTCGTTGGCCTCGGTGCGCCCTATTGGGATGCCGAGGCGCGGGGCGCAATCTATGGTCTGACGCGCAACTCCGGTCCGGCGGAAATTTCCAAGGCCACACTGGAATCTGTAGCCTACCAAACCTATGATCTCATCAGCGCTATGCGCAAGGATTGGAAAGGCAGCGCCACCAGCAACGTGCTGCGCGTGGATGGCGGCATGGTCGCTTCCGATTGGACCATGCAGCGCCTGTCCGATATTCTTGACGCGCCAGTGGATCGTCCGATTGTCATGGAAACCACTGCACTCGGTGCAGCGTGGCTTGCAGGTTCGTACGTTGGTGTTTGGCCCAAAGCCGCAGCTTTTGCCAAGACATGGGCGAGGGAGCGGCGCTTCGAGCCGCACATGGATGGAAAGTTGCGCAAAGTGCGGCTGGCCAAATGGCACGACGCGGTGAAGCGGACATTGAGTTAAGTGTCGCGATTAATTTGCGCCATTCCATGAAAGCCCTTTCGCTCTACATGACTTGTCTACTTTCATGGAAAACGCCACGTAATGACGAAGCCACAAATCATTTGGTTCAAGCGCGATTTGCGCATCTGCGATCATACCGCACTTACAGCAGCTTCGGCTTTGGGCGCGCCGATTATCCCGCTTTATGTGGTTGAGCCGGATTATTGGGCGCTGCCGGATGTATCACGCAGGCACTGGCATTTTATCCATGATTGTCTGTGTGATTTGCGCGTTGAATTAACCGCTCTTGGTGCGCCGCTGGTGGTGCGTGTTGGCGGGGTAGGCCATGTTTTGGAAGGGTTTGCGCAACGATACGGCGCTTTTGATCTGCATTCGTATGAAGAAACCGGCAATGCGTGGACTTATAAACGCGATTTAGCGGTATCGCGCTGGTGTCAGGGCAATGGCGTTAACTGGCACGAATACCCGTCTCATGGCGTGGTGCGGCGGCTCAAAAACCGTGACGGTTGGTCAAAATTGCGTGATGCGCGAATGGCCGCGCCGTTGGTTGCGCCGCCGCTTGCGCTTGCTGGCTTGCCAGATATTGCCCCCGGTGATATCCCCAACAAAGACGATGCGCTGTTCGGGCCTGAGCCAATTTACCATGTGCAAACGGGCGGGCGCACTGAGGCTCTAAATGTTCTAAACACGTTCCTGCAGGATCGCTCGCGTAAATATATGATGACGATTTCCAAGCCCGGCATCTCTGCGCGGCATTGCTCCCGGCTATCGGCGCATATTGCCTATGGCTCACTTTCCGTGCGCGAGATTGAGCAGGCGGTGAAAGCGCGGCTCAGTGACTTGAAAAATATAGACAGCGCGGATGCACTGGCGTTCCGGCGCAATCTTGGTGCGTTCCTTTCGCGCCTCGCGTGGCGGTGTCACTTTGTGCAGAAACTTGAACAGCAGCCCCGCATCGAAACCCATTGTATGCACAGTGCTTTTGAAGGAATGCGCGAGCCTTTCCATAATGAAGCCTATTTTGCGGCGTGGAGGAGCGGTAATACAGGCTATCCGCTAGTCGACGCCTGTATGCGCTCGCTTATCCAAAATGGTTGGATAAATTTCCGTATGAGGGCGATGCTGGTGTCATTCGCCAGCTATCATCTCTGGTTGGATTGGCGCGTAACAGCGCCGTATTTGGCGCGGCTGTTCACGGACTATGAGCCGGGCATACATTATTCGCAATTTCAAATGCAGTCCGGTGTCACGGGGATCAATGCTATCCGCATGTATAGCCCGATCAAACAATCGCTGGACCATGATCCTGAAGGCAAATTCATCCGCCGTTATGTGCCGGAATTGAAGGATGTGTCGAACCAATTTATCCATGAGCCGTGGCGGCTGGAAACCCCGCCGCAAGGCTACCCCGCGCCAATTGTGGACCATGCGAGTGCCATGAAATTCGCCCGCGCGGAGATTGGCAAGCGCTGGAAAGGCGAGGGTTTCATGGATGCGGCCAAGCAAGTCAACGCAAAACTGGGCAGCCGCAACAAGCAGCCAAAACGCGCGGCGGCGAAGAAAGAGAAGAGCCAAATGGAAATGGATTTTTAGCGGAACCAAATATCACAACTGGCCCTGAGGAACGAATGGTGGGCGTAACAGGGATTGAACCTGTGACCCCTACAATGTCAATGTAGTGCTCTCCCGCTGAGCTATACGCCCATTCGTGAAGCGGCATACACCATACTGGCGCGCTGCCGTCAACCGGATACCCTGTGATAAATCCGCCCTGCCGGGCATTTGATGCAATTTTCTGCGCTTCCGGTGCTCACGTACTTATGTACGCTCTGCCAAACCTGCCCCGCCCCTAAGTCCCAAGGGACTGGCGGGGACCCCATGCTTCTCGAAAATCATACCAACTGCAACAGCATGACGGTTTCTCACCGGATATCTAACTAGATTGCTACAAAACGACCTTACGCTGCTTTCAACATTTTTTCGACTTCATTGACCAAGTCGCGCAAGTGGAACGGCTTAGACAGGATTTTCGCATCTTTCGGCGCGTTGGAATCAGGGTTTAGCGCGACGGCGGCAAAACCGGTTATAAACATGACTTTCAAATCAGGGTCAATTTCGGTGGCTCTACGCGCCAGCTCAATGCCATCCATTTCCGGCATCACAATATCTGTGAGCAGCAGCGAGAATGGTTCTTCGCGCAGGCGCTCATAGGCACTGGCCCCATTATCAAAATCGCTGACCTGATAGCCCGCCTTTACCAAGGCTTTCACGAGAAAGCGGCGCATATCATCATCATCTTCAGCCAGCAAAATTTTGTTCATTATGTCCATTCCAGTAGCGCGGCCCCGTATTCGCGCAAAGCTAATTGTCGATTCGGCCCAATCATTGACGAGGATGGTAAAAATCGGGTTACTTTGTTGTGTAAGATTGCGCAAAGTTTATGTTTTATTTCCGATTGGTTATCATATCTCGTCTGGACATGGCGGGCGGGCGCTGCCAAATTAGCACTGACAAAGGACAGCACACACATCCATGGTAGTAACCTCAGATTTTTTCGGTGTTCCGGTATCGCATGTTAGTGAGCCGCCCGAAATGCTGTTTCCTGTAGTTTTCAACTCGGCGCACTCCGGGCGCTATTATCCGCAAGATTTTGCGAGCCAAACGAGACTTGATGCCAAAACTTTGCGCAAGTCGGAAGATTGCCATGTGGACGGGCTGTTTGCGCCCGTGGTTGGCCATGGCATGGCGTTGCATACTGCCAATTTTCCCCGTGCCTATGTGGATGTGAACCGTGAGCCTTACGAGCTGGACCCGCGCATGTTTGATGGCGCGCTGCCTGCGCACGCCAATATTGGTTCGCCCCGCGTGGCGGGCGGGCTTGGCTCCGTGCCGCGCATTGTGGGCGAGGGGGTTGAGATTTATGGCCGCCGTATTCCGGTGGATGAAGGTTTGCAGCGTATTGAGCGGGTTTATAAGCCGTTTCACCGAACGCTGCGAGCACTGCTCTCGCGCACCCACCAGCAATTTGGCGAAGTGATCTTGCTGGATTGTCATTCCATGCCGTCGTCGCTCAAAGTTGGCCCGCAGGGTTTCTGCCCTGATATTGTGCTGGGTAATCGCTTTGGTGCCAGCGCCGCGCCGGATATTACTGACTGCGCGATTGATGCCTTGCAGGCGCTGGGGTTTTCGGTTGTGTGCAACAAGCCTTATGCGGGCGGCTACATCACCGAGCATTATGGCCGTCCGCGTCATGCCTTCCATGCATTGCAAATTGAAATCAACCGCGCGCTTTATATGGATGAAGTGACGCTGGAGCTGACCAGTAGTTTTGCCTCGCTGCAAGTGGCGCTGGAACAGTTTTCGCTTGCCTTTGCCCGCCAAGCTGGACGATTAGCCTATCGCTATCCGCTCGCTGCGGAGTAATTACGTTTGGAAATTTCAATGCCTGTCACACAAGACTTCTTTCTCGAACTCGCTGCCGCTGCTGCTGCCGAGACCATGCCGCGCTTTCGTATGAATGGAAGCATTGATGACAAGGGCATGGTTGGCGGCATCAAAGCCTATGACCCCGTGACCGAAGGAGACCGCGCCTGCGAAAAGGCTCTGCGCGCGCTTATCGAAGCGAAATTTCCTGACCACGGCATTTTAGGCGAAGAATTCGGCGCGATGGGCACGGACAGGCGTTTTGTCTGGGTGATCGACCCAATCGACGGCACCCGCGCCTATATCACTGGCATTCCGGTATGGGGCACGCTGGTAGGCCTCATGGATAATGGCATCGCCACATCCGGCTTCATGGCGCAGCCTTTTACCGGTGAGTTGTTCTACGCGCTGGAGGGCAAAAGCTTCCGCCTTCATGGTGAAAGTGAGACGCGCAATCAAGTGAGCGGCGTTACGGATATTGCCCAAGCCACGCTTTTCACCACTACGCCGCACCTGTTTCGCGGCGAAAACCGCGTGCGCTATGATGCAATCGAACAGCAGGTGAAACTGTTCCGCTACGGCTGCGATTGCTATGCCTATTGCATGTTGGCGGCAGGTTTTGTTGATCTCGTCGTCGAAACGGCACTGCAACCTTATGATATTGTGGCGCTGGTGCCGATTATCGAAGCGGCGGGCGGGATTGTCACTAATTGGGATGGCTCGCGGCCCGAAGCTGGCGGCAATATTATTGCTGCCGCGACGCCTGAGTTGCACAAGGCTGCCATGGCGGCGATGGCGGGCTGATTGGAAAACGCCATGACTGATGCTGCTAAATCCCAAGCGCTTACGCTTCTCACAAAGTTCCGCGCCTCTGATACACAGCGGCGTAACATGTCATTTTGGCAGGAAAACTTGCCGCAGGATGAGGCGTCTATGCGCGATTTGGCGCAAGCGTTTGACGCCATCGGCGTTGAAACTTTCAACAGCGGCGATGCAGCGAAGGCGCAGGATGCGCTGTGGCCGCTCTTTATGTTGCGCTTAGCGATCGTGCGCGAAGATCATAATGACCGCGATGCACTTCGCGACTTAGCCACCGCCGAGGATTTGTTAGGCTTGGCGCTGGTCGAACTTGGCAATATCGACCCCGCAACGCAAATGCTTTCCGAAGCGCTGAGTTATCGTCGCGGCCTGTATCAAGATGACCCGGAAGATTGTGATAGTGCTTATCTTTACGGCGTTTCTCTGTGGCATATGGCCCAGCTTGAACGCGCAAAGCACGACACATCATCGGAATATGATTGGCTTTATCAGGCGCGCGATCACTTGGTGACGGTCGATCAAACGTGGCCTGAATTGCCTTTTATTCAAACTACGCTGGCGGAAGTTGAGGCGCGGGTGGAAGAGCTGGGGTGAGGAGTGGTTCGGTGGCAATGCTGGAGTTGTAGGGAATGGCGACGGCAGGTGTAACAATAGTTGCTATCTATTGATATTACGATATCATCGATCTGTTACAAAGGAGCACGATATGAACTTTTCCTTGGGTTCGACATGGGAACAATATGTTGCCGAACAAGTGAATTCCGGCATGTTTAATAATGCCAGCGAAGTGGTGCGTGATGCGCTGCGCCGCCAGCAAGAGCATCTTATTAAACTCGAAGCCTTGCGCCGTGATATTAGTGCAGGCGTTGCCTCTATCAAAGCGGGCGAATTCAGCCGCTCCAGTGCCGACGATATTATTGCGAAGGTCAAGGCGCGATGATTATGACCAAGCGCAAGCCTGCAACGGTTGGCGAAATTTTGAGCGAGGAGTTTCTTGGCCCCTTTGGTTTAACGCAAGGGCGGCTGGCCGATGCCATGGGCGTGCCGCGCAAGCATATCACCGAGCTATGCATTAACCGCCGTATAGTGACTGTTGATACGGCGCTGATGCTGGCAAAGGTTTTTGGCAATAGCGCCGATTTTTGGCTCAACTTGCAGTGCCGCAATGATTTATGGGACGCGCTAAACGCGCCAGAGCGCCGCGCACGGATTGACAGAGCGCGGCCTATTGATGTGGCGGCGTGAGCCTCACCCCAAACTCGCATCCTGCCCCGGCACAAACGCATCAAACGCGGCCAGCACTTGCTCGCGGTAGATGTCTTGTTCTTGCAGCATTTCATGCTTTGCGCCATCGACTGTGATGAGCGCGCCGGAGCGTAGGCCGCGTACGAAGCGTTCTATGGCGGCGTTGGAGACGATTTCGTCGTTACCTGCGGCTATAATCAGCGTTGGAATTTGGATTTTAGCTTTGAATGATGGCTCCATCACGCGGTCCATGGCTTTGCAGGCGGCGTTCACCCAGCGCATGGTGGGGCCGCCAAGCGCCAGCTCACGATGATCTTCATAAATTACTGAATTGCGGCGGTAGCGGTCGGGGTCGCTGGTTAGTTTGTTGCCAATGAAGGGCAGGGTTTCGCGCGGGCGCGGCCCGCCGGACATATATATTTTACCAAGGCCTATCCATGACAAAAGCCCGCTTATGCGGCGGATTTGGTCATGGCCGAGTGGCTGGTTTGTCAGTGCTAACAGCGGTGCGCACAGCACCATGCGGCGCACACGGTTGATGAGTTTCGGGCTGGCGAGTAGGGCGACGAGCGAGCCTGTCGAATGGGCCAAAATATAAAACGGGCCGCGACAATCCGGTAAAACTACATTGTCGAAAAACTGTTCAAATTCGTCCACATAGCGCTCAAAACTGGTGATGTAGCCCTTCTGCGGGTCTTTAATCAGGCGATCTGAGCCGCCTTGGCCAATCCAGTCAAATGTCGCGATGCCAAAGCCGCGCTTTGAAAGATCCAGCATGGTCTCGAAGTATTTTTCGATACACTCATTGCGCCCCGGCAAAATGACCACTGTGCCTTTAAGCGGGCGACCACTGGCTGGGAACAGCGCATAGCGGATTTTTTTGCCGTCGCGCAATGTCAAGAACGCCGTTGAAATTCCTTCCGGCACCGGATTTCTCAGTGTCGCATAAACGGTAGCTTGTGCTTGGTGTTGTTGAAATTGTAGCATGAAAGACGATCAGTTGGGTGCGTTGTAATCATATGTAACGATGAGCAGCGCAAACGTCAAAGAGATGACAATATATCGCAAAAATAAAAGACCGGGAGCCAAAAGTCATTGGACTTTTGAACTCCCGGCCATAGCAGCCAGCAAGGAAGGGACGTTACCTGCCGGCTGATTTAGGTTTAGCGAATTTCGCCAAAACCAAATTCGATACTAAAGCCCGAGCGTGGGCGGGGGCGTGGCGCAACAGGATAAAGCGGCTCGCGAACTTGGCTATTGCGCACCCAGCCAACGCGGCGCTCGGAAAGAATTTCGCCGGTTTCACCGTCCACCATCAGGCGCACCAATGCGCCATTGTTGCGGATTGCGACCACGCGGTATTGCGAACCGCGTAGCGAAATTTCTTGCACCTTGCCGTAACCTTGGCGTCGTAACTGGCGCACGATGTCGCGCTGCGACAACAGGCCGTAATCTTCGCGCAAATCCTGCGGCTGGAAATCTGGCAAAACTTCGGGACGGTGGTGGCGTTGAGTAACGGCAACGCCGTTTTGGCCATAGTCGTCTGTGAAAATAACTTGGGGATCATTGTAGCCGCCTGCAAATGCTGGCAGTGCTGCGCCCATCGCCGCGACGGCGAAAATGGCAAGAGCTGAACGGCGCAAAGCGAGGGTGAACATCATGGTCTCCAAATGGCCGGGGTGGTGGGTCGGCCCGTCTTGGTTTTGGTTTTATGCCCCTTCACCTGAACCAAGTCCGAAGGGAATGTTCATCTGGCGTTCACATTCAAAGACCGTATCGTGGTCGTGCGCCTTTCGTATCGTTGCCGAGCGAACTCCGGGTGTTCTTCGGGCGCTTTCGGGTCGCCCCTTGAAAAGGCAAAACCATATTCTTACCTCTGCCCTGCGGTTGCCATGATGGGGCCGCGCCGCAGTTACGGTCCGCCAAAACGGGGATCTTTTGCGGATTAAATCGTTGCTCTTAAGGAGAACTTTTATGCGTCACGTTGATTTTTCCCCCCTCTATCGTTCCACCGTTGGATTTGACCGCATGTTCACGATGCTCGATTCATTGGCGCAGCCTGATAACGCGCAGACCTATCCGCCCTACAACATTGAAAAGACAGGCGAAAATGCCTATCGCATCACAATGGCGGTCGCCGGATTTGGCGAAGACGAGATCGAAATTGAGTCTAACCGCAATGTGCTTTTGGTCAAAAGCGTTCGCGTTGAAACTGAGCCGACTGAAGCGGTTGAAATGCTTCATCGCGGCATTGCCAGCCGTGCTTTCGAGCGCCGCTTCCAGCTTGCTGACCACGTCGAAGTGCGCGGTGCGCATTTGAAAAATGGCTTGCTGCACATCGATCTAAAGCGCGAAGTGCCGGAAGAACTGAAGCCCCGCAAGATTGAAATTACGGCACTGAATCTAAAGACTCCTAAGCAGATTGAAGCTAAGGTAGCTGCGAAATAAGTTAATTATTTCAATGGATTAAGATGGGCGGCGCTGATGATGTGCCGCCTTTTTTGTTTATCCTAACACCTTGGAAAATGCCGCGACTTCATCTTGCGTAGTAGCAAAACTGGTGACAAAACGCACCATAGTTTCGTCTGAGTTTATCGTGGCGCTGCCATCAGTCGGGGCGTGCCAATCATAAAAAACAGCACCTGTCTCGCGTAATGTCTCGCAAGTTTTTGTCTTCAAAATCGCGAACACTTCATTGGCCTGTGGCGGCCAAGCGAGCCGCGCTTGTTGTGATTTTGCGATGATTTCCGCTAGTTTTGTTGCCATTAAATTTGAGTGGCGGGCGGTATCCAACCACAAATCATCTTTCAAATAGGCTTCAAATTGCGCCGAGATAAAACGCGATTTTGAGAATAATTGCGCGCCGCGTTTGCGTAAGAACGGCATTTGCGTATCCAGTTTTTTATCAAATATAACAATGGCTTCCGCGCACCAGCAGCCGTTTTTGGTTGCACCAAATGAGAGAATATCGACGCCGCGCTTCCATGTCATTTCAGCAGGTGTGCACCCCAATGTCACTAGCGCATTGGCAAAGCGGGCGCCATCCATGTGCAGCGGCAGGTCGTTTTTCTTGGCAATACCGCTTATGGCAGCGATTTCATTCAGTGCGTGAACCGTTCCGGCCTCTGTGGCCTGCGTGATGGTGACGCCCATGGGTTGCCCGCCATGCACAAACGCTGCCGGATTTTTGGCAATTGCCTTTTCCAGCGCTGGCAATTCCATTTTGCCAAATTGCCCTTGGACTAAGTGCAATCTTGATCCGCCGGTGAGATATTCCACCGCCCCGCATTCATCCTCAGCAACATGTGCCGCGCTGTGGCAAAAAGTTATGCCGCCGGGCCTGTTTGTGGCCGCGATGGATAAAGAATTGGCTGCTGTGCCGGTTGCCACGAAATAGACAGACAGCGCGCACTCGAAGATTTCGGCAAATGTTGCTTCAACAGATTTGTCTAAGTCGCTGTTTCCATACGCTGGCGCATAACCCGCAGAATGGCGCGACACATTGTCTGCTATTTTTGGATGAACGGCAGCCCAATTGTCAGAGGCGAAAATCATACGATATGCTCCATTTGTGTGATTTACGCCTTGTCTCTTAGTTAAAAGCAACCCCGACGACGTTTCAAAATGCTTAACGGGCAACGAAAATTGGTATTTCTAGTGAATTCCACCGTTTCGATGGTTTTATTGATGAATTTCGGTGGAAACCAATTTTTTCGTGTCGATCTCTTGTGTGATAATCCAAAACCTGTCATAAGAAAAATAGGACAGTAATACTGTCATATTATGAGTTTGAATTGGCTGGTGCATGATGAGTTCTGTTCCGGCCTTTGCATTGTAAGTGCAGCAAGTTGTTGGCGCTCATAACGAGCATTGATTTGATTTGGGGCGCATTTCTCGTTAGCCCAAAACCTTGGTCTTGCAATCGTGCAAAGCCATATTCTGGAAGGATAGAGCCATGTCAGTTGTGACGCCATCTGTAGCCAAGAGCCCGGCCATGCAGACCAGCGCAGTCAAATTGACTGAGTTTAATGGCCTTCCTAAAGCTCAAGGTCTTTATGACCCGCGCAATGAGCATGATGCCTGTGGTGTTGGCTTTGTTGCCAATATGAAGGGTGTAAAGTCGCATCAGATCGTCAAAGACGGGTTGTTTATGCTCGAAAACCTCACCCATCGCGGTGCTGTTGGCGCTGACCCTTTGATGGGCGATGGTGCGGGTTTGCTGGTGCAAATTCCTGACCGTTTTTACCGCGAAGAGATGGCTGCGCTGGGTATCGAACTGCCGCCGGTTGGTGATTATGCCGTTGGCTACATGTTTATGCCGCAGGATGCAGAGTTGCGCGCGTATTGCGAGACAGTAACTGGTGAGGCTATAGCTTCCGAGGGGCAAGTATTGCTCGGTTTTCGCGATGTGCCGGTGGATAACACATCCCTGTCTAAAGACCCGGAAATTGCGGCAACAGAGCCTCATCACCGCTTGGTCTTTATTGGGCGCGGAGCAGGTATCGCCGATCAAGATAGCTTTGAGCGCCGCATGTTTATCCTGCGCAAGGTGATTTCCAGCCGTATTTATAAAGAGACAGAAGGCCGTGATAACGGCTTTTACATTGTCTCCATGTCCTCGCGTACTGTAGTTTATAAGGGTATGTTCCTCGCCTATCAGGTGGGGGCTTACTATAAGGATTTGGCTGATCCACGCTTTGAATCGGCACTGGTTCTGGTGCATCAGCGTTTTTCCACCAATACTTTCCCGTCGTGGAAGCTTGCGCATCCCTACCGCATGGTAGCGCATAATGGCGAAATCAATACACTGCGCGGTAACGTAAACTGGATGGCCGCTCGCCAGGCGTCTGTGGACAGCGAGTTGTTTGGAAACGATATTTCCAAGCTCTGGCCAATTTCTTACGAAGGCCAGTCAGATACAGCCTGCTTTGACAATGCGCTCGAGTTTTTGAACCAGGGCGGTTATTCGCTTGCACACTCCATGATGATGCTTATCCCGGAGGCGTGGGCTGGTAACAAGCAAATGTCGCCTGAGCGGAAAGCATTCTACGAATATCATGCAGCGCTGATGGAGCCATGGGATGGTCCGGCAGCCGTTGCTTTCACCGATGGCCGCCAGATTGGCGCGACGCTGGACCGCAACGGCTTGCGTCCCGCACGCTATATTGTGACAGATGATGACCGTGTGATTATGGCGTCTGAGGCTGGGGCCTTGCCTGTTGACGAGGAGAAAATTATCAAGAAGTGGCGCTTGCAGCCGGGCAAGATGCTGCTGATTGATTTGGAGTTGGGGCGTATCGTTTCGGACGAAGAAATCAAAACTGAGATGGCGAGCGCCTATCCGTATCAGGAATGGTTAAAGCGCACGCAGCTGGTGTTGGAAGAACTAAAGCCTGTCGAACCGCGCGCCTCGCGCACCGATGTGGCGCTGCTGGACCGCCAGCAGGCGTTTGGCTACACGCAAGAAGACACTAAGGTTTTGATGGCCCCGATGGGTACAACGGGCCAAGAAGCCCTTGGCTCGATGGGCACTGACACGCCAATTTCGGCGATGTCGGATATGTCGAAGCTGCTTTACACCTATTTCAAGCAAAATTTTGCGCAGGTTACGAACCCGCCAATCGACCCGATACGCGAAGAGCTGGTGATGAGCCTGGTCTCGTTCATCGGGCCGCGTCCAAACATTTTCGACCTTGAGGGCAACTCGCGTCGCAAGCGTTTGGAAGTGCGCCAGCCAATTTTGACCAACCAGGATTTAGAGAAAATCCGCTGTATCGGTCACACGGAAGATCGTTTTGATACCAAGACGCTTGATATGACCTACCCAACAAGCGAAGGCGCAAACGGAATGGCGGGCGCACTATCGCGTCTATGTGATCGTGCAGAAGCAGCGGTGGCGGGCGGTTATAACATTATCATCCTGTCTGACCGTCAGGTCGGACCTGATCGTATTCCAATCCCGGCGTTGCTGGCAACGGCGGCAGTCCATCATCATCTTATTCGCAAGGGTTTGCGCACTGCCGTTGGTCTCGTTCTGGAAAGTGGTGAGCCGCGCGAAGTGCATCATTTCTGCTGTTTGGCAGGTTATGGCGCGGAAGCAATTAACCCCTATTTAGCATTTGAAACGTTGCAGGACATGCACGTTCGCGGTGATTTCCCGCCGGAAGTGGAGAGCGAGGAGCTGGTCTACCGCTACATTAAGTCGGTCGGTAAAGGTATTTTGAAGGTAATGTCCAAGATGGGCATATCCACGTATCAATCCTACTGCGGGGCGCAGATTTTTGATGCGATTGGCCTGAAGACAGACTTCGTTGATAAATATTTCACAGGCACGTCAACCACCATTGAGGGCGTTGGCATGGCGGAAGTGGCGGAAGAAACCGTGCGCCGTCATACGTCTGCGTTCTCTAACGATCCTATCCTGGCGCGCTCGCTTGAAGTGGGCGGCGAATATGTGTTCCGTATGCGCGGTGAGGCGCATTTGTGGTCGCCTGATGCGGTTGCAAAGCTCCAACACGCGGTGCGCCAGAACGAGCCTGAAACCTTCGCGCAATATTCAGAGATGGTGAATGACAAGGCTGCGCGGGCACAGACCATTCGCGGCCTGTTCAAGATCAAAATGGCGGAAGATGTCGGTTTGACACCAATATCCATTGATGAAGTTGAGTCGGCGGCTGATATTGTCAAGCGCTTCTCAACGGGGGCTATGTCATTCGGCTCGATTTCGCGTGAGGCGCACGCGACGTTGGCGGTCGCGATGAACCAAATCGGGGGCAAGTCCAACACGGGCGAAGGCGGCGAAGAGCCGGACCGCTATTTGCCGCTGCCGGATGGTTCGCGCAATCCTGAACGTTCGGCGATCAAGCAAGTGGCATCTGGCCGCTTTGGCGTGACTGCTGAATATCTTGTCAACTCCGACATGATGCAAATCAAGGTCGCGCAGGGTGCAAAGCCAGGCGAAGGCGGACAATTGCCCGGCCATAAAGTTGATGCGACGATTGCCAAGACGCGGCATTCAACGCCCGGTGTCGGCCTTATTTCACCGCCGCCGCACCATGATATTTATTCCATCGAAGATTTGGCACAGCTGATTTTTGATTTGAAAAACGTCAATCCGGATGCGGATGTTTCCGTGAAACTGGTGTCTGAAGTTGGCGTTGGCACGGTTGCCGCTGGCGTTGCCAAGGCGCGGGCCGATCATATCACTATCTCCGGCTATGATGGCGGGACAGGTGCGTCGCCTCTGACATCGATCAAACATGCGGGTTCTCCATGGGAAATGGGCCTTGCTGAAACTCAGCAAACGCTGGTGCTGAACGGCCTTCGCTCGCGCATTGCATTGCAAGTGGACGGCGGTTTGCGCACCGGGCGTGACGTGATTGTGGGCGCACTTTTGGGCGCGGATGAATTTGGCTTCTCGACCGCGCCCCTTATCGCTGTTGGTTGCATCATGATGCGCAAGTGTCATCTCAATACATGCCCTGTTGGCGTGGCGACACAAGATCCGGTCTTGCGAAAGCGCTTCACTGGTACGCCGGAGCATGTCATCAACTATTTCTTCCTTGTTGCCGAAGAAGTCCGCGCGCTGATGGCCGCGATGGGTGTCCGCAAGCTTGTTGATTTGGTCGGGCGTTCGGAATTACTCGAAAAGGAAGAGATGATTTCGCTCTGGAAAGCCAAGGGGTTGGATTTCACGAAAATCTTCTACAAGCCTGAGGCGACGGTTGACGAAACGCGCTGGACACAGCGCCAAGTACACCCGATTTCTGATGTGCTTGACCGCAAGCTGATTGCCGAGGCCGCTACGGCCTTGACGACAAAGCAGCCGGTAAGGATTGTCACTGAAATCAAGAATGTTGACCGTTCTGCCGGTGCAATGCTTTCAGGAATGGTGGCCAAGCGTTATGGCCAAAAGGGCTTGCCGGATAACACAATCCATGTGGCGTTAGCCGGTACTGCCGGACAATCATTCGGCGCGTTCTTGTCTCGGGGAATCACGTTTGAACTCACTGGCGATGGCAACGACTATGTTGGCAAGGGTCTTTCCGGCGGGCGCATTATTATCCGTCCATCTGATAGGTCAAAGATTGTTGCAGAAGACTCAATTATCGTCGGCAACACCGTTCTCTACGGCGCGACAGAAGGCGACTGCTATTTCCGTGGCGTGGCGGGCGAGCGATTTGCGGTTCGTAACTCCGGCGCGATTGCTGTGGTTGAGGGCGTGGGCGATCATGGCTGCGAATACATGACGGGCGGCGTTGTCGTTGTGCTTGGTCAGACCGGGCGCAACTTTGCCGCTGGTATGTCCGGCGGTGTGGCGTATGTTTTGGACGAAGCGGGCGATTTCGCGCAGCGTTGCAACATGGCGATGGTTGAACTTGAACCGGTGCCGGAAGAAGATGATCTCTTGGAAAAGCTGCATCATCACGGTGGCGACTTGGCTCATAAAGGCCGGGTTGATGTTTCCGGCGACATGACACGCCATGACGAAGAGCGGCTTTATCAGCTGATTTCAAATCATATGCACTTTACTGGCTCGACACGCGCAAAAGCCATCTTGGATAATTGGGCCGGCTACCGCGCCAAGTTCCGCAAAGTCATGCCGGTAGAATATCGCCGCGCATTGATTGAAATGGAGCAGGCAAGGATGAGCGTGGCTGCGGAATAGGTTGGAACAAATTTATTATTGTGATATGACGCCGGCATATCACAATTGTAGGAGGCTGCTATGAATGAGCATGTTTCGACTAAAAAGATCGTCCAAGTGTTTAAGAATGGCCGGAGTAGGGCGGTTCGGATACCCAAGGAATTTGATTTTGAGGGTGACGAAGTGGAGATGCAAAAACAGGCTGATGGAACTTTGATGCTGCGCCCTGTCGGGAAAAAGAAGACTTGGTTGGAAGTATTGGCGTCCATGGAGCCACTCGGACCTGAAGACGAGTTTCCAGAAATTGCCGATATGCCTCCGGAGCCTGTCGATCTTGGTTGGGATGAATAAAATTGAGATATCTTCTGGATACAAATATCATATCACATGTCATGAAATTTCCAGACGGATCGGCAGCTAAAAAACTTGAAACACTCGGGATCGACGAAGCTTTTACCAGCATTATTGTGGCCGCAGAACTGCGTTTTGGAGCATGCAAGATTGGATCTGAGCGACTGGCGAGAAACGTGGAGCGTATGTTGCAAATGCTTCAGGTGGTGTCATTCGAAACACCTGTTGAGCATGTTTACGCTGAGATGCGGTCTGAAATGGAGCGACATGGAAAATCGGTAAGTGAGCATGACATGCTAGTCGCTTCACATGCTTTACTGCATCAAGCTGTGATGGTGACCGCAAATGAACGAGAGTTTGGCATGGTGCCGGGATTAAAAATTGAAAACTGGCTGCGTTAACGGCGGCGAATAGACGGAATAGTGCGATATGGGCAAAGTAACAGGTTTTCTCGAAATTGATCGGCAGGTGGCGAAGTATCAGCCTGCCTCTGATCGCATCCGCCATTTCCGCGAATTTACGCTGCCGATTTCTGAGACGGATGTGAAAAAGCAGGCGGCGCGTTGCATGGATTGCGGCGTGCCTTATTGCCATGGCGATACGGGCTGCCCCGTGCATAACCAGATCCCTGATTGGAATGATTTGGTTTATAACGGCGATTGGGACAATGCAGTTCGCAATTTGCATTCCACCAATAATTTTCCTGAATTTACCGGCCGCATTTGCCCCGCGCCGTGCGAAGAAGCTTGCACGCTGAACCTTGAGGATGCGCCTGTCACAATCAAAACGATTGAGCAGGCCATTGCTGATAAGGCCTATGAGCTTGGTCATATCAACCCGCAACCTTCTGACAGGAAGACTGGCAAGACGGTAGCCATTATCGGCTCCGGCCCTGCTGGCATGGCGGCGGCACAGCAGCTTGGGCGTTCCGGGCATGAAGTTCATGTTTACGAACGCGAGTCGAAAGTCGGCGGTCTTTTACGCTTTGGCATCCCGGACTTTAAGATGGAGAAGCACTTTATTGATCGCCGTGTCGAACAAATGCGCGGCGAAGGCGTTACCTTTTTTTGCAACGTGAACATAGGCAAAGACAAGGCTGTCAATGAATTGCTGACCTCTTATGATGCTGTGCTTTATTGCGGCGGTTCTGAAAATCCGCGTCCCGCAGGTATTCCTGGCGTCGAGCTTTCCGGCGTTTTTGATGCGATGCCATATCTGGTGCAGCAAAATAAGCGCGTGGGCGGCGAAGATATCGGGTCTTATGCTTGGAATGCCGACGCTATCGGTGCCGGTGGCAAGCATGTGGTGGTTATAGGCGGCGGCGATACGGCATCGGACTGTGTTGGCACAGCGTTCCGCCAGGGTGCCGTGCGGGTGACGCAGCTTGACATCCGCCCACAGCCTCCGGAAAAAGAGGACAAGCTTAGCGTTTGGCCCTATTGGGCAACCAAAATGCGTACATCTTCATCGCAGGCGGAAGGCGCGGAGCGCGAATTTCAGGTGGCAACGCTGGCCTTCATCGGTGAAGATGGTGTGCTTACCCATGTGAAGTGCTGTGAAGTTGACGCGGCCCGTAAGCCAATCGCTGGTAAAGAGTTCTTCATCAAGGCAGATTTGGCATTCATCGCCATTGGCTTTGCCGGGCCACTTGAAAACGGTTTGGTGCACGGTCTTGGTGATAAGTTGACAATCCACAAAGACCGTCGCGGTTCCACAAATGTGGTTGCCAATGACAAGGACTATCGTAGCAATATAGATAAGTTCTATGTTGCAGGCGACATCCGCCGTGGCCAGTCATTGGTGGTGTGGGCCATTCGGGAGGGTCGCCAAGCGGCACGGTCTATTGACTTGGCGCTGATGGGCACGACCGTTTTGCCGCGATAGAACGGTGGATTTTTTAGACGAAACGGAAAGCGCTGCTCTAGCTCACTGTTTTAGCATCGGTTTTTTCGAAAAACCGCACACACTTTTTAGGCCGATGCGTTGGACCACCTACTTTATAACCTTATAGTCATCAATTCTGCCGGTTTTAGTGTCCGGCAGTATGCCTTCATTATAGAGCGCATTTCCGGGTGAACCGGAAACTTTTCGGGCAGCTGAAACTGCGCCACCGAGCAATACCGCATCGCCGTCAACGGCGGGATCGAAAAGCGAAACGGGTGCCATGCGGGTAATTGTTGCTGCATCCGTTGCTGCGGGGCGCATTGGTCCAGGTAGCGCAAACGGGCCGAGCGCTGTGACAGTTACAGGCTGAGGGGCATTTCCTAACGCCGCTCGAATTGCTTTTTCGGCAAAGAATGCAATTTTGCGTTTTCCGGCTGTCGCTAGATTTATGCCATCGCTGCCGCGCAGCCTTGCAGGCTGGCCGGTATAGTCAAATCCGTTAGTCGTGAATGCGCCATCGTCATCAACAAAACCTTCCCAAATATCGATGAAGGTGCCGCCAATATTTTCCACTTCATGACGATAAACATCGTTAAAAGCCAGGTAATCAGCGCTCATTTGCGTGGATTTGAAAGGTGGCAAGCCGATCCAGACGATTGGAACGCCCAGCGACTTTAATGTTATCGAAAATTGCGCAACGCGGCTTTTGTATACAGCGGTCCACGCCGTACTGCGCACCACCTCACTTTTGCCATTGAGACGAAGTTGTTGGCGATCATTCGCACCGATCATAATGACGATGACTGAAGGCTTGTTTTCTAGGTTTAGTCCAACAATTGATTGCGGCCAATTATAATAGTCTGGGCGGATAAAGCCGGACGAGCCATTTGACTTTTCAACTATCTTGACGCCCGCTTCACCAACAAAAGCGGCATCTATGCCTTCGGCGACGCTTCCGGCCATAAAGTCACCGACCACGAGAATTGTCTTTGCTTCGGGAATTTTCTCCGGTGGCAGGCCGGAGGCCACGGGTGAGGCACTCTCAACAGGGACGTCCGGGCCGCTAATGCCAGTTGGAGCGGTGACTATTTTTGGTTTCTTACGTCCGGCTGGTTTTGTTGTGTTCTTTTTATTTTTTACAGGCGCAGCGCTATTTCGCTCTATCAACCGCGTTCCGGGGCTTTTGAAGCCAAAAAATTCGAGAATGGAAGGAGACTGGGTTTGTTGCGCGTAGGCAGTATTGGTCGCTGTCAGCGGAAAATTTACCACTGAGACAGCCAGTATCACAGCCAAAAATCGCGTAACAAATGACTTCAAGACAGTCTCACCACTTATGTTTTCATCTTTATTTACGGCGTAGATAATCCAATAGTTCTTTGCTTGGATAGCCATCTGCGGTCAAGCCTGCGGCTTTTTGATAGCCGAGAATTGCGGCTTTTGTACCGGAGCCGATGCTGCCGTCCACTTCGCCGTCGTAATGGCCTGCCTGCCCGAGGCGCTTTTGCAACTCCTCTTTTTCGGGAATGCTGAGTTTCGTAAAGGGCCGGTTCCAATCGCGCACAGTTGGCGCACCGCCAGCAATTTGATCCGCTAAAAGGCCGACTGCCAGCGCATATTTGTCGGCGTTATTATAGGCTTTGATGACGCGGAAATTCTTCAACATCAAAAATGCCGGTCCGGATTTCCCGTCCGGCTGTTTTAATGAGGCGGCATCGCCGCCATTGCGAAATGCCTTGCCATTGGCACGGCCAACGCCGCTGGCCGCCCATGCGTCCAGTGATCTGGTTCCGCCAGCCTTGGCGCCTGCAGGCAATGATACTTCGTAACCCCAGGTGCGCCCTGTTTGCCATCCATTTTTACGGAGCAAGTTGGCGGAAGTCGCCAGTGCATCCGGAACGGATGTCCAAATATTGCGATGCCCGTTGCCATCCATATCGACACCGTAAAGCAGATAGCTGGTGGGGATGAATTGGGTTTGTCCCATCGCGCCTGCCCACGAGCCCTGCAATCCGGCAGCGTCTGTATCGCCGCGTTGCAAAATTTTGAGTGCTGCAATCAATTGGCTGCGGGCAAATTTAGCGCGAGACTTATCTGCGTAGGCCAGTGTCGCAAGCGAGCGGGCGACAGGGCGCACGACACCAGGCCTTGTCAGGATCTCGCCATAATTGGTTTCCATCGACCAGATTGCCAGAAGAATATTGCGGTCAACGCCGAAGGTGGCTTCGATCTTATCGAGCCAGCCTTTGTATTTTTTTGCCATTGCACGACCCGTGGCAACGGATTTTTCCTGCACCCGGTTGTCAATGTAGTCCCACATCGGAGATTTAAATTCCGGTTGAAAATTTGCTTTTTCCAAGACTACGGGGTCGATATCGGTGATGCCTGCAAAGGCTGCATTGTAGGTTTGCGCAGATATTCCACTTTTGGCGGCGACTATCTGAAACTTTGCGATAAAATTCTGAAACCCTTGATCGGCATTGGCGACCGCACTGCCAGCCAAAACCATAACGGCGATCGTTGATGTCGCGATTAAGTACCGGCATTTTTTAGACATCATGACTTTTGCTTCCAACCGTGAGGGATTTGTGCATATGTATAAGGCAGCTAAGTTAGGAATTAGTTTACCATAATTTAATGAGCCTTATCAAAAACGTGCTTTTGCCAGTCCAGATGAGCGCTTTATTCTTACGCATTTATTGAATCTCAAATTTGTCATGAAAGTGTCAGTTAAAATTTAGAGGATCAAAATATGACCGAACGCCCGCGTAAAATTCGTAAAGCCGTATTCCCTGTTGCGGGTCTCGGTACGCGCTTTTTGCCAGCTACCAAGGCAATTCCAAAGGAAATGCTGACAATTGTGGATCGTCCGGTCATTCAATATGTGGTGGATGAAGCCCGCGAGGCTGGCATTGAGCACATGATTTTCGTTACGGGGCGCAATAAGGGCGTTATCGAAGACTATTTTGACGTTCAGTTTGAGCTTTATAATACGCTTGCCGAGCGCGGCAAAGACGAAGAGCTTGCGCGCCTACAAAGGATGCAGCCAGTACCGGGTAGCACCAGTTTTACGCGCCAGCAGGTGCCGATGGGCCTTGGCCATGCTGTGTGGTGCGCTCGTGATTTGGTAGGCGACGAGCCGTTTGCGCTGCTGTTGCCAGATATGATTATGCAGGCGGAAAAGGGCTGTCTCAAAGAGATGGTTTCGCTTTATGAGCAGACTGGCGAGAACATTATCGGTGTGCAGGAGTGCAACCCATCCGAGTCTCACAAATATGGCATTGTTGGGCGCGGCGCGTCTATTGGGGATGGTTTCCGCATTAACAGCATGGTCGAAAAGCCCAAGGCTGGCACAGCTCCGTCTAATTTTTATATTAATGGCCGCTATATTTTGCAGCCGGAGATTTTCAGCTACTTGGCCACGCAAGAGCGCGGCGCTGGCAATGAAATCCAGCTTACGGACGCGATGCTCAAGCTGATGGACGATCAGGCCTTTTACGGCAGCCATTTTCGTGGCCGCACGTTTGATTGTGGTTCCAAAGAGGGATTTGTCGAGGCTAATTTGGCCTTTGCGCTGTGGCGTCCGGATTTGCACGACCATATTGCCATGACTGCACAAGAGTTGCTGGACAGCATGGCCCCGATGGAGCGCCGTAAAGCGTCACGTTAATTGGTCAATAATTTCAA
>JAYSWX010000154.1:0-16865 GCA_043717855.1 Phyllobacterium sp. | reverse complement strand
GTCCTACCAGAATTATCAGACGTTGAAAAAGAGCGCCTAGCCAAGTTGGTTTCGGACCAATAGTGGCGTCTTAAAGGCGAACATTACAAAGAATTCATCTGGCGGAAATGCTCCGGTAACTTTCGGTACTCTAATGGTATGACCAAGGCACAATAAGTACCGGTCATTGAAAGAGGATTTTAGTCCATGAATTCCGATCGTTTCCCAAATTCACTTCACAGTAATAGATCAGCCATCGCGTTGCTAGCAGGTGCCGCGTTTATAACCACAATAGGTCTCACCGGTTTTGGCGCTACTTCCCACGCTTATGCTGACGCAGTAAAAGTTGAAGCCCCCGCACAGCAGGGTTTTGCTGATGTCGTTGAGAAAGTGTCACCGGCCGTTGTCAGCGTGCGCGTGAAGGGCAATTTGCAGCCAGTCGCTAATAATATGGGGCAAGACCCGCAAGGCGACAATAGTCGTGGCAATCAAGGGTATGACCAGTTGCCGGATAATAGTCCTTTGAAGAAGTTTTTTAGGGAATTCGGACGTCCCGATGGAAGTGGGCCGGGGGGCCGTAGCGAACGCCAGCCTCGCCAGATGAGCCAAGGTTCCGGCTTTTTTATCACCGAAGATGGTTTTCTTGTTACTAACAACCATGTCGTCGATGATGGCGCAGAATACTTGGTTGTCTTAAATGACGGCACTGAGCTGAATGCCAAGCTGATTGGAAAAGACAAGCGCACAGACTTGGCCGTACTTAAAGTTGATGCCGCAGATCGAAAGTTCACTTATGTTGACTTTGCGGCGGATAAATCCACTCGCGTTGGCGATTGGGTCGTTGCAGTTGGTAATCCGTTTGGCCTCGGTGGCACAGTAACCGCCGGCATTGTATCGGCACTTGGCCGCGATATAGGCGCCGGTCCGTATGATGACTTCATCCAGATAGACGCGGCGGTAAATCACGGTAATTCCGGCGGCCCGACATTTAACCAAAGTGGACAAGTCGTAGGTGTTAACACGGCTATATTTTCACCATCAGGCGGCAATGTTGGCATCGCGTTTGATATTCCAGCATCGACGGCAAAGGTGGTCGTTAATGATTTGATGCGCGGCGGCACCATAAAGCGCGGCTGGCTCGGCGTTCAAATTCAACCTGTTGGTGCGGACATTGCTGAATCGCTCGGCTTGGTGAGTGACAAGGGTGCACTGGTAAATGACGTGCAGCCAAATAGTCCGGCCCTGAAAGCAGGCGTTAAAACTGGAGACGTGATCTTAAGTGTTGGCGGCAATTTAATCGATAGTCCAAAAGATCTTGCACGGAAGGTTGCAGCAATTGCTCCTGGCACATCAGAAGAAATGATTGTGTGGCGCAACGGTGCAGAAACCAAGCTTAGCGTTTCCATAGAAAAGTTAACTGATGCAACGCCTGCGAAAGCTGAAGAACCTGCTACGCCAGATACTCCGCAAGTCCTTACTAACTTTGGTATCAAAGTGACGCCAAATGAAAAGGGCCCGGGTGTCGTGGTCATGGATGTCGATCCCGAGAGCGTGGCGGCGGAACGCGGCCTTGCCGCTGGAGACATAATCGTCGGCGTTAATGACACAACGGTCGCTTCGGCTGATGAGTTCAGCAAGGCCGTTGGGTCGGCGGCCGCCAAGGGTCGTAAGTCGGTTCTTGTGCAAATCCAAGGCGAAAACGGGACACGGTTTATACCGCTGCCAGTTGCGAAGGGTTGATCTGATTACTGAATGCCGACACCACCCCCGTCGGTAATAAGTAAGCCAAGGCAGCGGGTGCCCATACGCCCGCTGCCATTTTTGATTTTTTAAACTGGTTTCTAATTGCAGAAATATTTCCCATAGTGGCATTATGAAGATACTCGTGATTGAAGACGACCGTGACAGCGCACAATATCTTGCCAAGGCACTGGGCGAGACCGGCCATTCTGTCGACCTGGCAGCCGACGGCGAGACTGGCTTTGCGCTCGCTGACAGCGGCACTTACGATGTGATAGTTGTGGACCGTATGTTGCCGCGCCGTGATGGGCTCTCAGTGGTGGCTGCACTCCGCGCCAAAGGGCACCGCACCCCTGTTTTGATACTTTCCGCGCTAGGAGAAGTTGATGACCGTGTTACCGGTTTACGCGCCGGCGGCGATGACTATCTTACTAAACCGTATGCTTTTTCGGAACTACTCGCGCGCGCCGAAGTGCTCCAGCGACGCGCGTCGACAGGGGACGTCGAAACCACCTTTCGTGTCGCAGATCTAGAGCTTGACCGCATGTCTCACATGGCCAAGCGCGGTGGCCAAGAGATAATTTTGCAGCCTCGTGAGTTCCGCCTGCTAGAGTACCTGATGCGCCACGCTGGGCAGGTTGTAACGCGCACTATGCTGCTGGAAAACGTTTGGGAATATCACTTTGACCCGCAAACCAACGTTATTGATGTTCATGTCTCTCGCTTGCGTTCCAAGATAGAAAAAGGATTTGGTGTTCCGCTTCTCCATACTGTACGCGGAATCGGATATATGTTGAAGGTACCAAGCAAAGCTTGATGGGCCGCTTACGTTCAATTTTTGCAACGACTGCCGCGCGGCTTTCCGCGCTGTACTTAGCTTTGTTTACTGTGTGCGCATTGTCGCTCGTACTTTACATGACTGCGGAATCGGCTCGATTTCTTGCCAATCAAACGCAAGGCACAGTGAACGACGAAATTACGGAGCTAGCCACTATCTACAATCGTAGCGGGCTCCCCGGGTTGGTACGAGCAATTGATCGCCGCTCACGCGCTCCGGGTGCCAATTTATACCTCATCGCTGATGGTGCAGGTCGCGTCTTGGCCGGCAACGTTGGGGAGATTGATAGTGCAATTCTTGCCCGCGAAGGCTGGACTAAGGTGCCCTTCCTCTACCAGAGATATTCGGAAGACGGCGCAGAACCCTCTCATCATGCATTAGCGCACGTGTTTGTTCTGCCTAATCAAATGCGCATCTTAGTTGGCCGTGACCTAGGCGAGCCGGAGCGATTTAAAAAAATTGTACAACGGGCTCTGTCTCTCGCCCTTGCGATGATGGGCATCGGAGCGCTGTTAATTTGGTATTTTGTCGGGCGTCACGCGTTGCGCCGCATTGATGGCGTCTCTACCGCTAGCCGCCGAATCATGAGTGGTGATTTAACAGGACGGCTGCCAGTGACGGGTTCCGGCGATGAATTTGACCGCTTGGCCGATAATCTCAATCAGATGCTTGGTCGGATTTCCGACCTAAATGATGGTTTGAAGCAGGTTTCGGACAATATTGCTCATGATTTGAAAACACCGCTTACCCGTCTGCGTAACCGTGCGGATGCGGCTCTCGCCGCGAAGCAAACCACTAAGGAATACCGCGAGGCGCTGGAAGATATGATTGGGCAGTCAGACCAACTTATCCGCACTTTCAACGCAATATTGATGATTTCGAGGCTTGAGGCCGGCTATTCCAGCGAAAATGTTGCTGAAGTCGATTTATCGGCGATAACTGCGGATGTGGTGGAACTTTACGAACCGCTGGCCGACGAGGCGGGGATTACTTTAAGTGCAGACATTGGTCCAAAAATCCTCATATCGGGTAACCGCGAATTGCTCAGTCAGACACTTTCAAACATTATCGACAATGCGCTGAAATACGCCCGAGGTGAGCACGGGAACGCAACGGTGAACGTACGAGTAGCGCACGGGCCGGGTCGACCGCTCGTTGAGATTTGTGACAATGGTCCGGGCATACCTCTCGAGGACCGCGAGCGTGTTACTGAGCGATTTGTTCGCCTCGAAAAAAGCCGCAGCGAGCCGGGATCAGGCCTTGGACTTTCGCTTGCCAAAGCCGTGATGAAACTTCACAAAGGTGAGATGCGGATTGAATCGAACGAGCCGCAAGGTCTCAAAGTGTCACTGCTGTTTCCGCAAGTCGGCGCAGGCGAAAAGTAAAAGGCGGTGTGATGCAAAATTGGTTCGAAGCTGAACCCAAAGCGCTTCTCGCGCTTGACGCAAAATCTGCTAGCACGCACCTGAAAGACCTAGGCCATCGCGCCAAAGAAGAACACCTGCCGCGCCTTGTTGAACTGACAAAAACTAAGTCCTCTCATTCATCATTCCTAAGTGTGGTGTTTGATCTCTCACCATTTTTGCGCAGCGCAGCGCTCATCAATCCTCTTATTTTAGATCGGTTGTTTGATACGCCAGCCATCCAACGCATCGAGTCACTCATTGAGGCCATGCCCGCGCTGGGGCTGACTGAGACGACGGAGCATGGCCTCATGACTATTTTGCGCCAGCACAAATCTGAGGCGCATTTCTTGATAGCGCTTTGCGATTTAGCGGGCGTACTTGGCGGCGAGAAAACAACACAGCTCGTCTCTCGTCTCGCGGTCGCCGCAGTGCAGGCGACTATCCGCTTTTTGCTGCGTGATGCGGCAGGCAGTGGCAAGCTGACACTAAAAAATCCAGAACGACCGGAGGAGGGCAGTGGCTGGATAATCCTCGCCATGGGCAAGCTCGGCGCTTACGAGTTGAACTATTCATCCGACATTGATCTCATCGTCCTTTTTGATCCAGACGCCGGAGTTTTGGCCGATCCTTTTGAAGGGATTGAAACGTTTACCCGGCTCACGAGACGCTTGGTACGCATCCTTCAAGATCGCACAGCTGATGGCTATGTGTTCCGCACTGATTTGCGCCTGCGCCCCGATCCGGGGTCCACGCCGCTTGCAATGCCTGTTGATGCTGCGATGCTTTATTACGAAGGGCGCGGCCAAAACTGGGAACGTGCTGCACTGATTAAGGCGCTACCGGTTGCTGGTGATATTCCGGCGGGTCGGGCATTCCTACGAGAGCTTTCTCCCTTCATTTGGCGTAAGTATCTGGATTATGCTGCGATTGCGGATGTGCATTCTATAAAGCGGCAAATCCATGCTCATAAGGGTCATGGCGAAATAGCTGTCTACGGCCACAATGTAAAACTGGGCCGGGGCGGTATCCGCGAAATCGAGTTTTTTGTACAGATACAACAGCTTATAGCTGGTGGCCGCGATCCGGAACTACGCGATCGCCAAACAGTGCCAATGCTGGCCAAACTTGCTGCCAAAGGTTGGATATCCAATAGCGCGCGCAATGCGCTGGCTTACGAATATTGGTTCTTACGTGACGTTGAGCATCGAATTCAGATGGTTGCCGATGAACAAACGCACGAGCTGCCCGATGACGAACATGAGTTGTTGCGCATTGCGCGAATGGACGGGTTCAAAACAGTAGCGGAGTTTTCCACGCGTTTGCGTGCCTCGCTTCTCATCGTTGAAAGCCATTATGCCGCCCTGTTTGAGACCGCACCTCAGCTTTCGGCGGGCATTGGTAATTTGGTATTTACCGGCGATAATGATGATCCGGGGACCATCAAAACGCTCACCGATCTAGGCTTTGTTCGCCCAAGCGATATGTGCCGTATCATCCGCTCGTGGCACTTCGGGCGTTATAAGGCCACGCAGTCCTCGGAGGCCCGTGAGCGGCTGACGGAGCTTACGCCTGCGCTACTGAAAGCCTTTGGCGCGACGGGTATCGCAGACGATACGCTGGTGCGCTTTGATGAGTTTTTGCAAGGTCTGCCATCGGGCATTCAGCTATTTTCTCTGCTGCAAACCAATCCGGCATTGCTGGAACTATTGGTAAAAATTATGGGTGCCGCGCCGCGGCTGTCGCAAATTATAACGCGCAAGCCTCATGTTTTCGATGGACTGCTGGACCCCGCCATCTACCGCGATGTACCGACTCCGACCTATTTGTCAGGGCGTCTTGCGGCGTTCATGAGTGGCGAGGCAGGTTATGAGGAAAATCTGGACCGATTGCGCATTTTTGCCAATGAACAAAAATTCCTGATTGGCGTGCGGATGCTGACGCGGGCGCTGAAGCCAATTGCTGCAGGCCTGGCGCTGTCGAACTTGGCTGACCTTTTGCTGAACCAAACGATGATGCTCGTGCACAATGAGTTTAAGCGTCGCCATGGAACGATTAAGGGCGGAGAGGTGGCGCTACTCGGGCTAGGCAAACTCGGCAGCCGTGAACTTACCGCGGGTTCCGACATTGATCTCATTTTGCTCTATGACCATCCTGATGATGCAGAAGAGTCGGACGGCGAAAAGCCGCTTGCGCCCTCGCTTTACTATACGCGCCTGACGCAAAGGCTCATCGCTGCAGTGTCCGCGCCGACTGCAGAGGGCGTGCTCTATGAGTTGGATTTACGCCTGCGCCCCTCCGGTAATAAAGGGCCGGTAGCAACGCGTCTCAACGCATTTGAACAATATCAACGCGAGGAAGCATGGGTCTGGGAGCACATGGCATTGACGCGTGCCCGCGTCATTGTCGCAGATCCGGCCTTCCAAATCAGGATAGGCTCCATCATTGATGTTGCTTTGAACAAGCCGCGCGACATCACCAAAACAGACAATGATGTCTTAGAAATGCGTAACTTAATCGAGACAGAAAAGCCCTCTAGAGGTGCGTGGGATTTCAAGCACATGCCCGGCGGCTTAATTGATTTGGAGTTCATCGCGCAAACCGCTGCAATGAGCAGGCGGGTTGGCGGACCACACAGCACATCGACGCAGGACATCCTATCTCGCCTACATTACGAAAGCTTAACTCGAACTCAGCTTGAATTTTTGATAGTCTCTCACCAACTGTTTTCGGCATTGACGCAGATACTTCGCCTCTGTCTTACCAAAGACCTGGGCGATGAAGCGCCAAGTGAAACATTGATAGATATCATGTGCGGTGCGGTCGATTTGCCAGACGCGAGTTCATTGCAAGCACATGTGAGAGATACGGCAATAGAGGTTCGGAATATTTTCGATAGTCTTTTCCGTAAACCGCACAAGGGCAAATGATGGGCCATGGTCTTTGTGCATCCCGCATCGGGGGTGACGATGCAAATGAGGACTAAGGATATGGATAATACCAACGAAGTTAAGCCGGAGAATGAAGCCGCACCGGAAACCACGATGCGAGTTTCGACAAGGCGTTTTGGCAACAAGAGCTTGGTGGCGCTCGGTTTTGTAGCCCTTGCGACCGTTGTCGGCGGCGCAGCGTTTGCCAAAGCACGCCATGGCGGTGAAATGGGACGGGCCTTTATGGGTGGCCCCGCAATGAACATCGACGCGATGGACACTGACAAGAGCGGCGACATTTCCTTCGACGAATTTTCCAAAGCTGCCGGTGACCGATTCACACTTGCCGATGCTAACAAGGACGGCAAAGTAACGGTCGAGGAAATGGCGGCAGCGATCGAAAAGATGCGCACCGAAGCATTGGCAAAGCGCATGATGCAAAAACTGGATACCAATGCCGATGGCGCACTCACACAAGAAGAGGCAGCGGCAAACCAGAAGAAAATTTATGCAATGATGGACAAGAACAATGATGGCAAAGTGGTCAAAGATGAAATGATGCGCCATGGTAAAAAGGGTCACCATAACGACAAGAGCGAAGGCTCTGATGACGCGCAATAGATAGCAAATATATAACCCCTGGAAAGCGGTTTCCGGGGGCATTTTTTGTTATCAGATCAGGCTGCTTTCAACACGGTAGGGTTCAGTTCGCTCATCGGAATACGCACGGAGACTATCGTACCGACACCTTCGCGTGAACGTATTTTTAAAGCGCCGCCATGCAGTTCTGCCAGTGACCGCGATATGGCGAGGCCAAGGCCAGAGCCCGCATGGCTCTTGGTAAGTTGGTTCTGTACTTGCTCAAACGGCTGCCCGATTTTTGCCAAAGCGGAACGCGGAATACCGCAACCCGTATCCTCGATAGTGAGAGCCAGCGCGCCGCCAGTTCGCTTCGCTCGCACCGTAATCCGGCCACCATCATTGGTAAATTTAGACGCGTTGGAAAGTAGATTGAGCAATATCTGCTTAATGGCTCGTCGGTCAGCTTGGACGGCGATCTTCTCATCAATGCGCGTTACAACTTCGATATTTTTGGCGGACGTGGCAACAGCGATTACGCGCACGGCCTCTTTTATCAGGGGGCAAAGATCGACAGGCTCAAGATCCAGAGAATAGCGACCAGCCTCAATTTTTGACATATCGAGAATGTCGTTAATAACGCCAAGCAGATAGTTTCCACTTTGGTGGATATCGCATGAATATTCCTCATAACGATCCGAGCCGAGTGGGCCAAACATGCCGGATTTCATAATATCCGAAAAACCGATAATGGCGTTTAGTGGTGTCCGTAACTCATGGGACATGTTAGCCAAGAACTCAGATTTAGCAATGTTTGCCGCCTCCGCGCGCTCTTTTTCGACGCTGTATTTATCGTTCAGCTCAAGCGCTTCCTGCGCGCGCTCGCTCTCCGCTTTGCGGGCGATACTTAGGTCGTTTATCGTCGCCATCAAACGGCGTTCGCTGTCTGTCAGGCGCTCTTGATGTTGTTTGATGAGCGTAATGTCTGTTCCGATTGAAACCAGCCCGCCATCCTTTGTCTTGCGCTCGTTGACTTGCAGCCAACGACCATCTGCAAGCAGGCGTTCAAAGGTTTGCGCCCCTTCCTCGCCGACATCGCTTGCCATACGCTTTTGCGTGATAAACGGGCGCACTTGGTCAATTTCGAACTGGGTAGGGCGCTCACGCAGCAGGGCGTCGCTGGCACCGGATATTTCCTGGAACTTCGAATTGCAGATAAGCAGCTTGCCTACCGCGTCCCACAGCGCAAAAGACTCTGAGATATTTTCAATTGCGTTGCGTAAGCGATTATCAGCAACTTCGACATTGTGCGCCATCTCATGCTGTTCGGTAACGTCAACAGCAATGCCGATAAGATGAATGTCACCCTTGGCGGGGTCCACAATTTGGGCACGCGCGCGCATGATAACCCAATGACCCTTAGCATGACGCATCCGGAACATCGTATCAATTTGCGAAATTTCCTTGGCAGTCACCCGCTTTGCCAGCGAATAAAGATCGCCGTCCTCGGGGTGCATAATATCTTCCACTTCACCGAAAGATAATATCGCATCACGCGGCTCATAGCCAAGAAGTTCATACATGGAGCGCGACCAATAGAGCCGCCCCCGCGCCATATCCCAATCCCACAGGCCGCAGCGACCGCGTGATAGCGCAAGATCAATTCGCGCATGTGTATCGCTATAGATTTTATCAGCATCTTTCGCCCGCGCCACTTGGCTAAAGTAGGCGTAGAGAATAACCAGTAACAGGCCTGATGTGAGCACGAACAAAGTTACATTCATTGAAGCTGATTGTTTCCAATCCGCTAAAACCATATCTAAATCTTGCACAACGACGACTGATTTGCCGCTGTTGCCCAAGAAGCGCAACGCCGCCAAATGCTCGCGGCCGGAAAACATAAGCCGCATAACACCCGCGCTCTCGCCAAACAGGAATAGCGGCTGCGCATCGCTAGTCATCCGGTCTAGTTGTTTGCCGTCAAACGATGTGTCCGCCCCGCGAGTTTGCAACACTTTGGAGTTTCCATCCAAAATCATCAGCGTTGTGTGATTGAACGTAACGCCGGAAATGTCGGGAATTTCAAGGGCAGCGGTAATTTCGCCTTGCGTCATGCCCTGTTTTGCATCCAGCAGAGGGGTCAGTTTGGCTTCAAGAATTGCAGAGGTGAGGCTAACATTTATCTCGGCTTGTGCCTGTAGAGTATCTCTCGTTTCCATAAGTGACAGGAAACGCGCCACTGCCACGATGACTAAAAATATGATTGTCAGCGCAGGAATCGCGCGGCGGAGCAACGGCTCTGCGGCCAGGAGTTTTTGATAGGCAGGTTCGGCAAGCAGCCGCGCAGGTCCCGTGAGGCCCTCGCTCTTGCGCTTACCCGCCGAACTGCGGGCAAACAAGTTTCCTGCTGGCGCGCGATGCACGTCCGCCTTACCCATAATAGGGCTCCCCCGAGCTTTGATTAAACTGAGAACAACATCGGCAAATCACACATCCGAATCATCGGTAATGAATCATTAGTGATTCGCGTTGTCCAGCCCATGCGAATCAAAAAGTGATTCGGGATGAAACTATTTTTTAATCCACAGCCTGATTACGCCAAAATACGTTCCACAATGTCCCGCACATCGGTGGAAAGATTGGGCGAGGTTACGATGCTTGCCAGCGCTTCTCTTGCCTTTTCCTGACGCAGCGGTTCAAGCGAGCGCCATGAACGCATTGCTGTCAAGATACGGGCCGCAGTCTGCGGATTGCCCTTGTCAACATGTAAAACTGTCTTGGCCAGAAAGGTATAACCCGCGCCATCAATGCGGTGAAACCCAGTTGGGTTGGATGAGGCAAACGCGCCAACTAGCGAACGTAAGCGATTGGGGTTATCAAACGAAAAGCCTGCATGTGCCGTGAGTTTTTGGATACGGGCAAGTGTGTCCAGTCCCGGCGCAATCGCCTGCGCCCAGAACCATTTATCCATCACAAGCCCGTCATCGGCAAAGCGTGCCTCAAACGCATTGAGGGCCTCCGCTGTTTCAGCTGTGCCGCTAAAACGTTGCGTCAATATCAACAAAGCGCCGAAGCGATCCGTCATGTTAGTCGCCGTTTTATAGGCTTCAGATGTTGTTTCTGGATTGTCCGAATAGACGGATAAATAATCCAACAGCACATTTCTCAGCGCGCGCTTGCCTGCCGGTGCCGCCGCAGGACTGAAGTCCTCGCTGTCCGCCATGCTCCTCCATACGGCCTTCAACGCTAGGAAGTTTTTTGTGGCCACAGTTTTCACCAGCGCGTTTCGGGCAGCAAATATAGAATCAGGATCAACATTGCGGCCAATCTCGCGAGCGATGTCGCCCTCCAAAGGCAGTGTCAGTGCCAGCGCGCGGAATGCCGGTTCGAGACTTTGGTCACTGGCAATCTCGCCAAATATTTCCACTATCGTTGCATCAAATGAGGGCGGCGTGCCACCACGACAGGCATTTGTCGCCTCAATGAGCGCGTTAGTGGCGACTGTATTCAAAGCCTGCCAGCGAGAGAACAAATCGGTGTCGTGGCGGGCAAGGAATAACAGATCCTCAGACTTTTGTTCGAACGCAAGCGTTACCGGCGCGGAGAAGCCGCGCAACAGTGATGAAACAGGGCGCTCAGAAATGCCGTTGAATACAATACGTTGGCGCTTTTTACGAATGTGAATGAGCGAGCCCGATACGCCGGAACCCTCAATACTGGTCGCCACGACGGGCCTTCCATCCAAACCGAACAAGGCAAACTCCACCGGAATATGCATCAGCTTCTTCCGGCTTTCGCCCGGCGTTGGCTTCATGGTTTGTTCAAAATCCAGCGTAAAAGTCTTAGCCGCCTTGTTCCATTCCGCCGTAACCATGAGCATTGGCGTACCCGCCTGATGATACCAAAGTGCGAACTGCGATAAGTCTTTGGCCGACACGTCTTCAAAGCAAAGGATGAAATCCTCAATGGTTACCGCTTTGCCGTCGTGGCGGTCGAAATAAAGATCCATACCCTCGCGGAACGCCCCCGTGCCCAAAATCGTACGGATCATCCGCACCACTTCCGAGCCTTTTTCATAGACCGTGGCCGTATAAAAGTTATTGATCTCTTTGTATTTGCGTGGACGCACCGGATGGGCAAGCGGACCTTGGTCTTCCGGAAACTGATTGGCCTTTAAGCCCCGCACTTCGGCAATGCGTTTGACCCCGCGCGAGCGCATATCGGCCGAAAATTCGTGGTCGCGGAAAACTGTTAGGCCCTCTTTGAGGCAAAGCTGGAACCAATCACGACAGGTAATACGGTTGCCGGTCCAATTATGAAAATATTCATGCGCGATAACCGCCTCAATACCGGCATAGTCACCATCGGTCGCAGTTTCCGAATCCGCCAATACATACTTGTCGTTAAACACGTTGAGACCTTTGTTCTCCATCGCGCCCATATTGAAAGATGCCACGGCCACGATCATAAACAGGTCAAGATCATATTCGCGGCCAAATTTTTCCTGATCCCATTTCATTGAGCGCTTGAGCGCATCCATCGCATAGGTCGCGCGAGATTCCCTGCCATGCTCAACATAAATCCGCAGGTCAACTTTGCGGCCGGACATGGTTACAAAATGATCTGTGATAACGCCAAGATCGCCAGCCATCAGCGCAAACAAATAGCTGGGCTTAGGATGAGGATCATGCCACTGCGCAAAATGCCAGCCGGCACCTAAATCGCCAGACGCCTTTTGATTACCATTGGAGAGCAATAGCGGTGCCTCTGCACGATTTGCCTCAATCCGTACGGTATAAATCGACAACACATCCGGCCTGTCATGAAAATACATCATCCGGCGAAAGCCCTCAGACTCGCACTGCGTACAGTAGATATTTTCGGCGCGGTAAAGCCCCATCAACGCTTTGTTGGCGCTCGGGTTGATTTCTGTTTGAATGGTAAGTTCAAACGAGGCCTCGTATGGCAAGTCACGGATTGTCAGACGATTAGGCGTGACATCAAAGCTGGTGGTATCAACAGGCTTGCCATTGATCGCCAGTGACATAAGCAACAGTCCGTCGCCTTCCAGAACCAGCGGCGCATCCGCCGATGTACCCGTGCGGCGCACGATCTTCATCGTGCCAGTGACATGTGTCGCCGCCGCACCCAGCCGGAACAATAGATGTATGTCGCTTATCGCGTGATCGGTTGGCTTATAGTCTTCAAGGCTAAATGTCGTTCCGGTATCAGTGCGCATTTTAAATTCCGCTTGGTATTTCGCTTTACGTGTAACTATACGCATAAAGCCTCTTGAACAAACTGTGCATGTGTAACAGTTTACAAACTGAAACCGATCAGTGCAATTTGCCAGACTCGCAGTTCGAATTTTTGCAAATAGGGCTCCCAAACTAACGACAGGACAAAAATGGCAGTCTCAACGCCAAGATTTGGTATTGGAGTCTCTTATGGGGCGTTAAATTGTCTAATCGATACACAAACCCTTTCCGCAACTTTCACGGATTACATGTTATCCCGAGCAGACGATATGTCGGATTTCAAGGTCGATGCGCGCAATGTACCGCCCCCTTTTAACGCTGTTCAACGTCTGGCGAATCATTCAAGCATCGAAAGCAGGAAGAGGTGACTGATATTCAAGATCGTAAAGTCCATCAACCAATGTTCGGTATCGCGCTGAAAATCGGCGCTGTGTGCTGCTTCATCACTATGTACACCTTCGTCAAACTGGCAGGCCAAGTGCCGCCCGGCGAAATTGTCTTCTTCCGCTCGTTCTTTGCGTTGGTTCCCGTCATGGCATGGGTGTTCTGGAAAGGTGGCGGGTTCAAAGCTTTCAAAACCAATGATCCAGTCGGCCACATTTGGCGCGGGCTGATAGGCGTAACGTCGATGGGCCTCGGCTTTTACGCACTCACCGTACTACCGCTGCCGGAAGCCGTCGCCATTGGCTACGCGATGCCGCTGGTCACGGTCATCATGGGCGCACTGCTGCTCAAAGAGCAAGTCCGCGCCTACCGTTGGGCCGCCGTAATTGTCGGGCTCATCGGGGTCATCGCCGTCTCGTGGCCGCGCCTCACCATCTTTACTGATGCAAATACCGCTTCATATCAAGTAGGCTTTGGCGCAATATCCATGCTCGGCTCCGCCGCCTTTGCCGCAGGCGCTATGATCCAAATCCGCCGTCTGATTGGCAAGGAACCCGCCATCACCATAGTGATTTATTTTACGGTAATTTCTGCGTTGATGTCCTTTGTCAGCGTGCCATTCGGCTGGATTATCCCGAGCCAAACGCAATTGCTGTTTCTCATCGGCACAGGCCTCATTGGCGGCGTCGGCCAAATATTGCTGACGTCCTGCTATCGCTACGCCGATGTATCCACTATCGCACCGTTCGAATATGTCTCGCTGATACTCTCGCTGACAATCGGGTACACCGTATTCGACGATCGCCCGACGATGCAAATGCTAACCGGCGCGCTCATAGTTATCAGCGCAGGCCTCTTTATTATCTGGCGTGAACATCGTTTGGGGCTGGAGCGCAAACACGCCAAGGAAGCGCAGACGCCATGATAACTTAGACTTTGCCCATCAATCCCATGTCAGTTGCCCGCGCCTTCAAACTGAGCAAATCCCGCCAAGCCAGTTTCTTCTGTGCGGGCTGGCGCAACAGATAGGCCGGATGCAATATTGGCAGGGCGGGAATGGTCCGCCCGTTTGCCATCGTCCACTCACGCCAGATGCCGCGCATTTTCAAAATACCGTCGGGACCCGGCAGAAAGCTCTTGGCCGAAACGCCGCCGACAAATACCAGAATATCCGGATTCACCAGCTCAATTTGCCGTTCAATAAACGGCCGGCAGATTTCGGTTTCAATCTGTGTCGGCGTGCGGTTGCCCGGTGGACGCCAATAGATCACGTTGGCGATATAAACTTGCGTACGATCCAGCCCGATTGCGCCGAGCATCCGGTCCAGCATTTGCCCGGCTTTGCCCACAAAGGGTCTTCCTTCCAAATCCTCATCCTTGCCGGGCGCTTCGCCAACCAACATAATTTTTGCTAATGGATTGCCGTCGGCAAAAACCAAATTTTTTGCGGTAAATTTCAGACTGCACCCGTCAAATGCCAGCAATTTGTCACGCAGTGCCTCAAGTGTCTCCGCAAGCCGCGCATCGTCGCGCGCCCTTGCAGATGTTGTTTCATCAGGAACCGCCGTGCTCGATGTGGCCACCATCGGGCGTGGGCGCGGTGTTTCTGCCATTTGACCCAGCACGGGCGCAACAAATCCATCAACAGGCGCAACAATCGGCGGCGCAACAAGCTTGTCTTGCGGTTCCTCGTCCAGCGCAAAGTCCAGCCCCGAGCTTTGGTAAAAGCGCAGAATATCGGCAATGTCAGAGCGATTGAGCAGGGCTTGCATCACAGCATGTTATCCGCCACTCACCACACCCGCAAACTCAAAGTGGCATCACGCACAGTTATTGTCTAAATATTGACGTTTACGTAAAATGTCGATATCATTGCGCTCAGGTTAAAGAATGTCGCATTCTATATTGCCGCCTCATGCGTTAGAGGTTAGCGATAGATGCAATAATGGGTTCTACGGATGGCAAGTCCATCAGCTTGGGAGATAGACATGGCCAAGGCACTTCCGGAACGCGAGAGCATGGAATTTGACGTGGTGATCGTGGGGGCGGGCCCCGCCGGCCTCTCAGCCGCCATCCGCCTAAAGCAAATCAATGCGGAGCTTTCCGTCGTCGTCTTGGAAAAAGGCGCGGAGGCTGGTGCACATATTCTTTCCGGCGCGGTGGTCGATCCGATTGGTATTGATCGGCTGTTGCCCGGTTGGCGTGATGAGACAGACCATCCGTTCAAAACCGAAGTGAAAAAGGATGTGTTCTTGGCGCTCGGGCCCGCCGGTTCGCTGCGCCTGCCAAATTTCGCCATGCCGCCGCTCATGAGCAACCATGGCAATTTCATTGTCTCGTTGGGTAATGTCACCCGCTGGCTGGCCACGAAAGCCGAAGCGCTGGGCGTTGAAATCTATCCTGGCTTTGCCGCCACAGAAGTTCTGTACGACGACAACGGCGCTGTTCGCGGCGTTGCCACGGGCGATATGGGCATTGAAAAAAACGGCGAGCCGGGCCCTAATTTCGCACGCGGTATGGAGCTTATCGGCAAATATGTGCTGATAGGCGAGGGCGCGCGCGGTTCGCTCGCCAAGCAAATTATCAACAAATACAATCTCTCCGAAGGCCGTGAGCCGCAGAAATATGGCCTTGGCATCAAAGAGCTATGGCAAGTGAAGCCGGAGAATCATCAGCTTGGCCTCGTGCAACATTCGTTCGGCTGGCCGCTGGATATGAAAACAGGCGGTGGTTCCTTCCTCTATCATTTGGAAGATAATCAAGTCGCCGTTGGCTTCGTGGTACATTTGAACTACAAGAACCCATACCTGTCGCCGTTCGAAGAATTCCAACGCTTCAAAACCCATCCAGCCATCGCCAAAACTTTCGCTGGCGGCAAGCGCCTTGCCTATGGCGCACGCGCCATCACCGAGGGCGGTTATCAATCCGTGCCGAAACTGTCCTTCCCCGGCGGCGCATTGATTGGCTGCTCGGCAGGCCTCGTCAATGTCCCGCGCATCAAAGGTTCGCACAATGCCGTGCTGTCCGGCATGTTGGCCGCCGATAAAATCGCCGCCCGCATAGCCAATGGCCACGCCAACGACGAACCGCTCGAAATCGAACAAAGCTGGCGCGATAGTGACATCGGCGCGGACCTTAAAAAAGTGCGCAACGTCAAGCCATTCTGGTCTAAGTTCGGCCTCATCGGCGGCGTGGTTTTGGGCGCGGTCGATATGTGGCTCAACCAGCTTGGCATCACATTTTTGTGGACACTTAAGCACGGCAAAACTGACGCCGCCTCGCTGGAACCAGCATCGAAATTCAAACCAATCGCCTATCCAAAGCCGGACGGCGTGCTGACATTTGATCGTCTGTCGTCAGTATTCATGTCGAATACCAACCACACCGAGGACCAACCGGTGCACCTGCAAGTGCTAAACGCCGCGCTGCAAAAATCCTCCGAACTCGGCGTCTATGACGGCCCGTCCGGCCGTTATTGCCCCGCGGGTGTTTACGAGTGGGTAGAAAAAGACAATGAAAAATCACTGGTAATCAACGCCCAAAACTGCGTCCACTGCAAAACCTGCGACATCAAAGACCCCAACCAAAACATCAACTGGGTGCCCCCGCAGGGTGGTGAAGGGCCGGTTTATCCGAATATGTAAACTCTGGACTCCACCTCTTGTATCTGGACATCACTCTTGTTCTGGCATTGAACTTGGGTGTGCAGGAGCGGAAGCCATCCACTCCTGCACGGCGGCTTTGGCGCCCGTCA
>JAYSWX010000153.1:0-6541 GCA_043717855.1 Phyllobacterium sp. | reverse complement strand
CAGCGGATTTCCAATCCGCCAGCAAAGCACCGGCCGTTGCCACAGACACTTGGATCATGAATTCCGTGTCCCCGTTGCAACGAGCGAGGAGCATTATGCGGCAGGTTTGGGGAGTGTGGATAGAATTGGGACAAATAATTTTGAACTTGCGCGATTCTTAAGCCTTCCCTTTTGCGGGGAAGGTTGGAGCCGGGAATTTTCGGAGATAAAACAATAGGTTTTTCCGAGTCACTTGTTGGCAAGTGTGACAGTTTCCGCGTATTAGAAATTATGGGAGAAATTCCGCATAAACTCATGAGAGATTGAAGGCATCACACCATGGCAAACACTCCCGCAAAAAGACGGCGTTCGCAGGAATGGTTTGATAACCCGCATAACCCGGGCATGACCGCGCTCTATCTGGAGCGCTACTTAAACTATGGTCTGACGCGCGAAGAGCTGCAATCCGGCAAGCCGATCATCGGCATTGCGCAGACCGGCTCGGACCTGTCGCCCTGTAACCGCCATCACATTGAACTGGTCAAGCGCGTGCGCGACGGCATTATTACTGCGGGCGGCATTCCGCTGGAGTTTCCAGTGCATCCGATCCAAGAAACCGGCAAACGTCCGACCGCCTCGCTTGATCGCAATCTGGCCTATTTGGGCGTTGTTGAAGTGCTGTATGGCTATCCGCTTGATGGCGTCGTGCTGACAATTGGCTGCGATAAAACTACCCCTGCCATGCTTATGGCGGCGGCAACGGTGAACCTGCCAGCTATCGCGCTGTCTGTAGGCCCCATGCTGAACGGCTGGCACAAGGGCGAGCGCACAGGGTCCGGCACCATCGTCTGGAAATCCCGCGCGCGGCTTTCAGCTGGCGAAATCGGTTATGAGGAATTTATGGAAATCGTCGCGTCCTCCGCGCCGTCCGTCGGCTATTGCAACACCATGGGCACGGCCACCACGATGAACTCGCTGGCCGAAGCGCTGGGCATGGAACTGCCCGGTTGCGCCGCCATCCCCGCGCCCTACCGTGAGCGCGGGCAAATCTCTTATGAAACCGGCAAGCGCATTGTCGAAATGGTCAATGAGGATTTGAAACCGTCAGACATTATGACCCGCGCTGCGTTTGAAAACGCCATTGTCATTAACTCGGCCATCGGCGGCTCTACCAATGCGCCGATCCATTTGAACGCGATTGCCCGCCATCTTGGCGTGCCGCTGAACAATGATGACTGGCAGGCCGTCGGCCATAAGATCCCACTGCTGGTAAACTTGCAGCCGGCGGGCGAATATCTTGGTGAAGATTATCATCGCGCAGGCGGCGTGCCTGCCGTCGTGATGGAGCTGATGAAGGCGGGCCTGTTGCCCCATCCTGACCAGATTACCGCCAATGGCAAAAGCATGGGCGCAAACTGCGCCACGGTTGAAAACCTTAATGAAGATGTCATCAAAACCGTTGCCAACCCGCTGAAAAAAGAGGCGGGCTTTATCAATCTGCACGGCAATTTGTTCGATAGCGCGATTATGAAAACCAGCGTGATCTCAAGCGAGTTCCGCCAGCGCTACCTCTCCAATCCTTCTGACATGGAAGCCTTTGAAGGCACGGCAATGGTGTTCGACGGGCCGGAAGATTATCACGCCCGCATTGACGATGAGAGCTTAGGCCTCGACGAAAACACCATCCTGTTCATGCGCGGCGCTGGCCCGGTCGGCTATCCCGGCGCTGCCGAAGTGGTCAACATGCAGCCACCAGCTTACTTGCTAAAGCGCGGCATCAATGCGCTGCCTTGCATCGGTGATGGCCGCCAGTCAGGCACATCCGGATCGCCGTCCATCCTCAATGCATCGCCGGAAGCGGCTGTTGGCGGCGGGCTGGCGATTTTGAAAAGCGGCGACCGCGTGCGCGTGGATTTGGCCAAAGGCACCGCCAACATGCTGATTTCCGATGCTGAAATTGCATCACGATATGAGGCGCTGGCCAAGGCTGGCGGGTTTAAATATCCGGACCACCAAACGCCCTGGCAAGAAATTCAACGCGCCATTGTCGATCAATTATCCGAAGGCATGGTGCTAAAACCCGCCGTCAAATATCAAGACATTGCCCACACCAAGGGCTTGCCGCGCGACAACCATTAGACTTTTTTCAGGGGACTCCCATGACCAACGCCCGTACCGAAGCGCTTGCCGCGCTTAAAGCCCATATGAAAAATGGCGCACCCAAAGACATGCGCAAAGCGTTCGACGAAGACAAAAAGCGCTTCGCCAAGCTATCGCTAGTGTTTGGTGATCTGCTGTTGGATTATTCCAAGGAGGCCGTAAACGCCGACACGATGAAGCTGCTCTTGTTACTGGCTGACGCTGTTGACATGAAGAAAAAGCGCGACGCGATGTTTGCGGGCGTAGCGATTAACATCACCGAAGGCCGCGCCGTATTGCACACCGCACTGCGCAACCGCTCGGGCCGCAAGGCGCAGGTGAACGGCAAAGATGTTATGGCCGATGTCAACCGCGTGCTGGCTGATATGGGCGTGTTTTCCGACGCCATCCGCTCCGGCGAGATCAAAGGCGCGAAGGGCAAAGCCTTCACCGACGTCGTGAACATCGGCATCGGAGGCTCTGATTTGGGACCCGTTATGGCAACGCTCGCGCTCGCGCCCTACCATGATGGTCCCAAGCTGCATTACGTATCCAACGTCGATGGCGCACACATGGCCGATACGTTAAAGGGGCTGAATCCTTCGACCACATTGTTCATCATCGCGTCGAAAACCTTCACCACCATCGAAACAATGACCAACGCCGAAACCGCCCGCCGCTGGGTGGAAAAGGCGCTGGGCGCAAAGGCCGTCTCCGCGCATTTTGCGGCCATTTCCACGGCGCTCGACAAGGTCGGTGCGTTTGGCATTGACGCCTCGCGCGTGTTTGGCTTTTGGGATTGGGTAGGCGGGCGCTATTCAATTTGGGCGGCAATCGGCCTGCCGCTGATGATTGCAATCGGCAAAGAAAACTTCGGCAAATTCCTCGATGGTGCAGATGCCATGGACGAGCATTTCCGCACCGCGCCGCTGGCAAAAAACCTGCCCGTTGTGCTTGGTCTCATCGGCTTCTGGAACCGCGTGATCTGCGGCCACCCGACCCGCGCTGTCATCCCCTACGACCAGCGCCTCTTGCGCCTGCCTGCCTATTTGCAGCAGCTTGACATGGAATCCAATGGCAAGCGGGTGATGATTTCCGGCGATAAAACCACCACCGTTACCGGACCTGTCGTCTGGGGTGAGCCCGGCACCAACGGCCAGCACGCCTTCTTCCAGATGCTGCATCAAGGCACGGATGTCATTCCCGTCGAGTTCATCGTCGGCGCTGAAGGTCATGAGCCGGATTTGAAACTGCATCAGGAAATGCTGGTGGCAAATTGCCTTGCCCAGTCCGAAGCGCTGATGCGCGGCCGCACTCTTGCGGAAGCCAAAGCGCAGATGAAGGCCAAGGGAATGCCTGCCGATGAGATCGCCACCGTCGCGCCGCACCGCGTTTTCCCCGGCAACCGCCCGTCGCTTACCATCGTGCACAAGCTGATGGACCCGTTCACTTTCGGCCGTCTGGTGGCAATGTATGAGCACCGCGTTTTTGTCGAGGCGCAGCTTTTCGGCATCAATGCCTTTGACCAATGGGGCGTTGAACTGGGCAAGGAACTGGCGACGGAACTCTTGCCTGTCGTCCAAGGTACAAAAAGCGCCGCCGGGCGTGATGGATCGACTGCCGGTTTGGTTTCTTATGTGCAAGGATTGACGGTTTAACACCAAGGGCAAAATCTAATGGATCGCACCTTAAACTGCCTTCACGGCGTGCATCATGGCAAGATCGTGAGGCGCGGTTTTGTTTTACCTAAAGTGCTGGCCGCAAAACCATTTAACACCGTAAAGCCGGGGTCGCGGGAGTCATGATTAAGCGCGACAATATTAAAGCCATCCTCTTTGATAAAGATGGCACACTGATTGACTTCAATGGCACTTGGTACGCGTTGTATAAAAGCCTTGCTATGGAGGTTGCCGCAAACGAAGAAATTCACGCTGACCATTTGATGACTATTGGCGGCTATGATAGCGCCAGCAATAGCTTCATTGCGGGTTCAGAGCTCGCAGCCGGAACAACCCCGGGCATAGTGCGTCTTTGGTTACCTAACGCAAGCGCCGCCGATTTCGCGTTTTGGCGTGGGCGTTTGGATAAGGCGTTTATCGAGGAAGGCCCTGTTGCCGCCGTGCCTGTTCATGGACTTTATGAAACTGTCGATAGGCTGCACCAAGCTGGCATCATGCTGGCAGTGGTAACAAACGACCTTGAGCAATCAGCCGAAAACACGCTGGTGCGCTTTGGCATCCGCGATAAGTTTGTCGCCGTGCTGGGCTATGACAGTGTGGAAAATCCGAAGCCACATGCCGAGCCGGTGCTTAAGTTTTGCCAAGACATGGGCCTGTTGCCGCACGAAGTGTTGGTCATCGGGGACAACAGCCACGACATAGACATGGCCCGCAATGCAGGCGCAGGCTATGCGATAGGCGTGCTTACAGGAACCGGCACGCGCGAAGTGCTAGCCCGCGGTTCTGATGCCGTACTGGCATCAATCGCGGATCTGCCAGCGTGGCTGGGCATAGCCTAGCCGCTCCACACACACTAAGCCGAAGGCTTATCCCGCAGCTCGCGCCGCAAAATCTTGCCGACGTTGCTCTTCGGCAAATCCTTGCGGAACTCGATGTATTTCGGCCGCTTATAGTTGGTAAGCTGTGTCGCACAATACTCGCGGATGGCTTCCTCAGTGAGGGCCTCATCCTTCTTGACGACAAACAGTTTCACCGTTTCGCCAGAGTTGGCGTCAGGCACGCCAATAACGGCGCATTCCAGCACGCCGGGAATTTTTGAAACCACATCTTCCACTTCATTAGGATAAACATTGAAGCCGGAAACCAGCACCATGTCCTTCTTGCGGTCCACAATTTTGGTGTAGCCGTTCTCATCCATGAAGCCCATGTCGCCGGATTTGAAATAGCCGTCGCTGGTCATCACGTTGGCGGTTTCATCGGGGCGCTGCCAGTAGCCGGCCATGACCTGCGGTCCGCGAATGCAAATCTCGCCGACTTCGCCGCGCGGCAAATCGTTGCCATTATCGTCTCGTATGGCAAAATCTGTCGATGGCAGGGGCAGGCCGATGTTGCCGGTGTACACAGGCAAATCGAAGCGATTGGCGGATGCCACAGGCGATGTTTCAGACAGGCCATAACCCTCATGTATCGCGCAGCCCGTGAGTGCCTGCCAGCGCTCGGCCACGCCGCTTTGCACCGCCATGCCGCCGCCAAGTGTCAGCAACATCGGCGTGAAATCGAGTTTCTGGAACTCCGCATTGTTCAAAAGCGCGTTGAACAGAGTATTCAGCCCCGGAAACACGTGGAGCTTTTCTTTAGTGATGTCTTTAACAAAGCCGGGAATATCACGCGGGTTCGGGATAAGCACATTCTTGCCGCCAAGATCCATGCCCATCATCATGCAAACCGTTAGTGCAAAAATATGATAAAGTGGCAGTGCGCAAATAAATGTAAGATCATCCGGCGTGCCGCGCTTATCAAAAGTAGGCTTCAGCCAAGCCGAATTCTGCGCCACGTTTGCCATAATATTGGCGTGGGTCAGCGTAGCCCCCTTAGAGACGCCCGTCGTGCCGCCGGTATATTGCAGAAACGCCACGTCGGTAGACGCAATCGGAACCATTGCCAGAGTTCCGGTGCGGCCTTTGGCCAGCGCATCCTTGAAGGTGACATGACCGGGCAAGTTAAACGCCGGAACCATCTTCTTTACATGGCGCACAACGAAATTGACGATATGACCCTTGAGGCCAAGCATATCACCCATTGAGGTGACTATGACCGTCTTTACAGCAGTATTTGCAAGTACGGCCTGAACCGTAGTCGCGAAGTTTTCCAAGACCACAATGGCTTCCGCGCCGCTGTCTTTCAGCTGATGTTCAAGCTCACGCGGCGTATAAAGCGGATTGACGTTAACGACAGCATAGCCTGCGCGAAGCGCACCCAAAATCGCGACGGGATATTGCAACACATTGGGCATCATCAGTGCCACGCGCGCACCCTTGGCCAAGCCCCGCGATTGCAGATAAGCGCCAAACGCGGCAGAGTCTTTCTCAACTTGGGCATAAGTCATCGACTTGCCCATCAGCTGAAACGCAGGCCGTGCGGCAAAGCGCCGGCAAGAGTCTAGCAGTAGATCCGAAATGGAGGAAAATTGTGCCGGTGCCAATTCGTGCGGCACATCCGGGTGATAGCTTTTGAGCCAGACTTTGAATGTCTGCCCTGCCGCAAGGTCATCCGTTAGTGTAGTTTTTTTCATCGCATCCTCCCAGACGAGTCATAGATGGTTAGTCTGGACCGTATAATTTTTAACTTCAAGTCCGCTAATGTCCTTTGCGTGAATATGCTTGCAAGAGAGGATAGTGAGCAAGAGAGGATAGTGAAGCTGGGAGTGCCCCACAATTTCGCAGCCATCATTGCGGATTTGCGGG